>JAISMT010000035.1 GCA_031276585.1 Bifidobacteriaceae bacterium | reverse complement strand
GAGCCAACTCCACTAGACCTTGGGCTCGCAAAAATTCCACCAATACGCGGATTCCGTTGCCACACATCTCGGCTAATGATCCGTCAGCATTGCGGTAATCCATGAACCATTCAGCGCCTTCAGCAGCTACTTCCGCTCCCTCTTCCAGGGCATCAGAGCGTACCGCCCGGATCACGCCATCGCCCCCCACTCCCCGCCGCCGGTCCGCCAGCGCAGCAGCGGCTTCAGCGGTCAACGGCAGTTCCCCGGCCGGGTCGGCGTAGAGCACAAAATCGTTTTCGGTCCCATGGCCCTTAGAAAAAGCTAAGCCGGGCGGTAATACCGAGGCATCGCCTATTTGGGTTGGGGTAAGTAAATTGGCACTATTTGGCACCCGGTCACTATAAGCCTTATCCCCGCCTTCCGCACCATACTCTTAGACCCACCTCATAAAGTTTGCTGGCATCGCTACGGCCCGGATACCCCAAGTGGCCTAGTGGTGTTAAGACCCTTGATTTATTAGCTGCCAGGCTTGCTCAACTAGATCAGGAGAATTAGCAGAAAGCCAGGTGAGGTGCTGATCCCGCCGGAACCATTTCATTTGGCGGCGAGCTAATTGGCGGGTAGCTAACGCGATCCGCTCTTGGGCTTCAGTGGCGTTAATTTGTCCGTCCAACACCTGCAGAGCTTCGCGGTAGCCAATGGCGCGGGAAGCCGTACGCCCAACGCGTAAACCAACTTCCGCCAAGGTCCGTGTTTCTTCAATCAAACCGGCCCGCATCATGTCCGCGGTGCGTTGCTCGATGCGTTGATCTAGTTCGGCGGTTTCAAGATGCAGCCCCAGCCGAACAGTGGGCCGCCAGGGCGGTAGGTCCCGGAGCTGAGCTTGAAAAGGCTGGCCAGTTAGCTCAACGACTTCTAGAGCCCGCACTAGGCGCCTCAGGTTAGCGGGGTTGATGCTTTGAGCCGCGGCCGGGTCCCGCCGTTCCAGCTCCGCATGCAGATAGCCGGGGCCGTGTTCTACCCCCAGAGCTTCCCATTGAGCCCGCAAATTGGGGTCCGTACCGGGGAACTCAATTTGGTCCGCCACCGCCCGGACATACAGCCCCGAGCCTCCCACCAGCAGCGGCCAGTTGCCTCGGGCGGTCACGGCCTCAATATCGGCACGTGCGTGGCGTTGATAGGCCGCAACAGAGGCTTCCTGGGTTACGTCCAGCACATCAATTTGGTGGTGGACGATGCCGAAGCGCTGATTCACTGGGGTACGCGCGGTTCCAATCTCCATGCCTCGGTAGAGTGCCATGGCATCGGCATTCACCACTTCACCCCCTAAACGTTGGGCTAGCTCCAACCCCAGAGCCGATTTACCACTGGCGGTAGGGCCCACCAACACGATCAGTTGAGGTCCGGTTTCAGGAGTTATTTCAGGGGATGCCGCCCGTCGGGATACCACTTCAGCTGGCATATGCGTTACCCGCGCAGGAAGTACCAGCCCCCCGTAACGTAAGCGGCACCGCAAACTGCCGGGTCACCTCTCCCACCGCCGCTAAATCCTGTTGACTCTCCGGAAACACCACCACCTGCGGAATTACCCGATAGTTGGAGGCATCCGAAGAATAGAGACACCGCGTCAAGCTACTTTGCTCCACCGGGCCACGCAGAGCCTTAGTCAGGGCGCTAGCCAACGCCTCCGAATCGACTTCCACGTTTTCTAGTCTCCCATGGACCCATCTGGACCATTGGGAACATCCGTATTGAACCGGCAAACCAAACTTGCCTTCCCCCGACCGTTACCTGGGGTCAGCCCTCCGAAATCTCACTAATCGGGCGGAGCCGAGAAGGCTTCCGGGGCCCTTCTCAACTCCGCCCGATTAGTGGGATGGGAGAAACGGCTGCTGTTAGTAGATGCCACCCGGTACGGCACCCACGTCGTAACGGGCGCCGGAGGGATCCGAAGGTAGGGCCAGCAGGACAAGCAGAATGATGCTGCCAACAGATGGAATCAGGACGAGGAAGAACAGAGCACCCGATTTACCACTGTCATGCAACCGACGCCAGGTAACAGCCAAGCCGGGAACTATAAGAGCCAGCCCCGCCACGCCAACGACTAACAACAGCACGATGGTGATAGCACTCCCACTAATGGTTCCAGACAGGTCAGGAGAATTGTAAGAGCTATAAGGATCGTATTCGTTTAAGTCCTGTAGCAGGCCAGCAATTAGGGGCACAAAAGCAATAAACGCCAAAATGTTCAACGGAACCGCAGTACCTAGGTAGGCCCACCAGTATTCACCCCGGGAAGCCCGCCCGGAGAAGGTCGCGTACTTCTTGAAGAAGCGTTTAACAGCAGCGCCAAAGCCAATCCCGTACCAAGGTTGATCCAAGGGTGGTTCTTGCCCCGGACCATAGGTGGGGGTGGCGGGCTGGCCGTAAGCCGGGGTTTGACCATAGGGCGAGGCCTGCGGAGGTTGCACACCGTACTGGGGCTGACCGTACGCGGGCTGATCGCCATATTGAGGAACGCCGGAAGGCTGCGGTGGACCATAACCAGGAGGAGGTGGAGGTGGAGTACTCAAAATATTATTCCTATTCATATAGGGGACCGGAGACGATTCCTCCTATACTAACGCCCCCAAACGGCCTCAACCCCCCGTTGTTACGAACGGCTTATGCGTAGTATCCGCACAATCCTGGCCGTCGGTTCCTGGTTGATTCCCCCACTCGCCCCAACCTACGGAAGCGTAGGTTGGGGTGTTGTGAGTTCTCTAGCGGTAGACCCGCAAACCCTTTCTGACATTACTCGGCGCTCCGCTGGGCGCTACCCCCACAAAATCGCTTTGATTGACGGCGATACGGTTATAACCTTCGCCCAACTGGACCAGATGGTGGACGCCGCCGCGGCCGCCATGCAGGAAGCCGGTTTGGTTCCCGGGGACGTATTAGCACTGTTATCCCGCAATTCCTGGCAGTTAGCAGTACTACCCTTTGCGGCTAACCGCGCTGGAGTGATCCTGGCCCCTGTCAATTTCCTGCTTTCGGCCACTGAGGTAGCCGCCGCGTTGGAACTAGTTCAACCCAAAGCCTTCATTGCGGAAGAACACTTGATAGAGGTAGCACAAGAGGCCCTCAACCAAGCCAACTTAAACCACCCCACCGCCTCCAGCAACGGCCAGCAGGTACTGCGCTACGGCATCGGACCTGGTAAACGAGCCCAACACCACGGTTGGGCTGACCTAAACGAATGGCTAAACCACCCCGGAAAACCCGGGCCCGTACCGCAAACCGACAGCGACGTAGTACGGCTCATGTTCACCTCCGGCACTGAAGCCCGGCCTAAAGCGGTCCAACTAACCAACCGTTCCCTCATGTGGCAATACATGTCTACTGTGGTTAGCGGAGGTATGGCCTCCAACGACATAGATCTGCACTTCATGCCGCTCTACCACTGCGCCCAGTTGGATGTGTTCTTAATCCCAGACCTGTATTTGGGCGCTACTTCGGTGATCCTACGTTCAGCTGGACCCGCCCCCATATTGCGAGCCATCCAAGAACACCAAATCACTAAAATGTTCGCCACGCCCTCCAAGTGGATCGAATTGTTGAACGCACCCGGTTTTGATCCGTCCCAGCTGGCTGGTGTAACCAAAGGGTATTACGGTGCGGCTGCCATGCCGGTACCGGTGCTAACAGAAATGGCAGAAA
>JAISMT010000226.1 GCA_031276585.1 Bifidobacteriaceae bacterium | reverse complement strand
TAGGGTCAAACGTTGCATCACGTTGAACTTGGAAGGACAAGCGGGGGAAACTAGCGGTTACAGTGCAGCAGACCATTTGGAGGTGCTTAGTTCCTATGCCCCCCAAGCCCGGTTTGATGTGGTGATAGCAGATGCCGCGGAGTTAGAGGACCGGGACGAGTTGGAACGGGTAGTAGAGCGTTTAGGGGGAAGGTTATTGGTGCGGGCAGTGCGTCAGCACCCTAACTGTGGGGTTCATGATCCCCTACGCCTTGCAAACGCATACCATGAAGCATTTACGGGAGGAGGGTAGTGCGAATGGCGTTGACCGCCACGGTCAAAGAAGAATTGGCTCGGATCAAGGTGGAACGTAGTTGTTGCCGCAAAGCCGAGACAGCAGTGTTATTGCGCTTTGCGGGAGGGCTACACATCATTGCTGGCCGGATAGTTGTAGAAGCGGAATTAGACACGGCGATGGCGGCCCGGCGGTTACGGCAAGTGGTTTTAGAACTTTACGGCAACCGTTCCGAAATCGTGGTGGTTTCTGGTGGTGCGTTGAAACGGGGGAACCGGTACTACGTGCGTTTCGCCTCCGATGGCGAGGGGTTGGCCCGGCAAACCGGCTTACTGGACCCCCGGGGGCGGCCGGTGCTGGGATTGCCGCCCAACATTGTGGCGGCTTCAGTTTGTTGCGCTCAATCCGCTTGGCGGGGAGCGTTTTTAGCTCGGGGGTCACTTACCGAACCAGGGCGTTCCGGAGCCCTTGAAATTACTGCCCCTGGTCCGGAAGCGGCGTTAGCGCTGGTAGGTGCCGCCCGGCGGCTGGGTGTCACCGCCAAATCTAGGGATGTACGCGGTTTGGACCGGGTGGTAATCCGGGATGGAGACGCCATTAGAACCATTTTGACGCGCATGGGGGCCCACGAGGCGGTCATGCTGTGGGAGGAACGCCGGCTGCGCCGAGCCGTAGTTGGTACCGCTAATCGCCTCGCCAATTTCGATGATGCCAACTTGCGCCGTTCCGCTCGGGCCGCGGTAGCAGCGGCGGCTCGGGTGGAACGAGCCTTCGAGATTTTGGGCGATGACGTGCCGGATCATTTACGCCATGCGGCGGAACTCAGGTTAGCTAATAAGGAAGTTTCTTTAGAGGATTTGGGGTTGCTGGCAGACCCGCCACTAACTAAAGATGCAATTGCTGGGCGGATCCGGCGGCTCCTAGCCATGGCGGATAAACGGGCGGCCGAGTTGGGCCAACCCGGAACCGATGCGGCGCTGCCCCCCGAATTGTACGACCTGTAAATGACCTGTTCTAGACGGAAATAGCGGGCCAATCTGAATACCCAACCTGACGCTTTAGGGTGTCTCTTGGGTCCAAAGTGCCCAGGCATTGGGGCCCCGGATGCTAGGGTCTCTTTGACAGCGGTGGGCTCTTAAGGCTCGCCATTCACGCCGATTTCGCGCCGGAGAACCCGGCGCCTCCCAAGGGGGAACTTGAAGTGACGATTCGCGTTGGCATTAATGGGTTTGGCCGCATCGGCCGCAACTTCTACCGCGCCATACTCGCCAGCGGTGCCGATATCCAGGTGGTGGGGGTCAATGACCTCACCAGCAACGAGACGCTGGCCAATTTGTTGAAATTCGATTCGGTGTTGGGGCGCCTGAGTGAAGACGTATCCTTTGACCAGGATGGCATCACAGTGGGGTCCCACACCTTTAGGGTCACAGCCGAACGGGAGCCCTCCAAGCTGCCTTGGGCTGAGCTGGGGGCGGACATTGTGGTGGAATCCACTGGATTCTTCACCGATGCCACCAAAGCCAAAGCCCACATTGATGCTGGAGCTAAGAAGGTTATTATCTCCGCGCCAGCCAAGAATGAGGACGGCACTTTTGTGATGGGCGTGAACCACCGCAACTATGATCCGGCCATCCACCACGTAATCTCGAATGCCTCCTGCACCACCAACTGCCTGGCGCCGTTGGCCAAGGTGCTGAATGACTCCATCGGAATTGTCCGTGGGCTCATGACCACTGTGCATGCCTACACCGGGGACCAGAACCTGCAAGACGGTCCTCACAAGGACCCCCGGCGGGCCCGCGCAGCAGCGGTTAACATTGTGCCCACCTCGACTGGTGCCGCTAAAGCAGTGGCATTGGTGCTGCCAGAACTGAAAGGCAAGCTAGACGGATACGCCTTGCGGGTACCAGTCATCACTGGTTCAGCCACGGACTTGACCTTCACGGCCCCCAAAGCGGTGTCCATTGAAGAGGTGAACGCGGCAGTTCAGGCGGCCTCCCAGACTGAGGATCTCAAGGGGATTTTGAAGTATTCCACTGATCCGCTGGTATCTACTGACATTGTGACGGACCCGGCTTCTTCGATCTTTGATTCTGGTCTCACCAAGGTGATTGATGACCAGGTCAAAGTAGTGTCTTGGTATGACAACGAGTGGGGCTACTCCAACCGGATGGTGGACCTAACTCGCTGGGTGGGGGAGCGTCTATAAACTTCGGAGCAACGCGATTTTCGCGTTTGTTCCCGAGTAGGCCCTGCGTGGGCTGGATCCCCGATTGCGGGCTGCCAGTCTACGCAGGGCTTGGTTGCGTTAGCGGCAGGCTGAACAAAGAGAAATAGGTAAGAAACTATGGCAATCAAAACAATTGACTCCCTAGGTGACCTGCGGGGAAAACGGGTTTTGGTCCGGGCGGACCTGAACGTTCCGCTGGACGGGCAGCGCATCACTGACGATGGGCGGATTCAAGCGTCCCTGCCCACCCTTCAACGTTTGTTAGCGGCGGGAGCCTCTGTGGTGGTGATGGCGCATTTGGGCCGCCCCAAGGGTGCGCCTGAGGCCAAATATTCGTTAGCTCCCGTGGCGGTACGCCTAGCAGAGTTGCTGGGACAGTCGGTAGCATTCGCGGAAGACACGGTGGGCCCAGACGCGGCTCAGAAAGTGGCAGCGGCGCGGGCTGGTGATGTGGTTTTGCTGGAGAACGTGCGTTTCAACGCTGGTGAAACCTCAAAAGATGATTCTGTCCGGTTGGCTTTCGCCCAGCAGTTGGCCCAGTTAGGTGATGCGTTTGTCTCCGATGGTTTCGGGGTAGTACACCGTAAACAGGCTTCGGTTTATGACATTGCGCAAATCCTGCCCGCTGCGGCCGGTGGATTGGTGCTCTCGGAAGTGCAGGCGTTGAGCCGGGCTACCCAGAACCCAGCTCGTCCCTACGTGGTGGTGTTGGGAGGGTCTAAGGTATCGGACAAACTGGGTGTGATTGGCAACCTGCTGACTAAAGCAGATGCCCTGTTGATCGGTGGTGGTATGGTCTACACCTTCTTGGCTGCCCAGGGGTATGAAGTGGGGGCATCACTTCTGGAAGAAGACCAGATTGAAACCGTAAAAGAGTACTTGCGCACGGCCTCCCAAGGTGGAGTGGAAATTGTGCTTCCCACTGACATTGTGGTCGCGGAGTCCTTTGCAGCGGATGCGGCTCACTATGACGTGGCAGCAGACTCTATTCCTGCGGGATGGATGGGATTGGATATTGGGCCGGAATCGCGGCAAGCCTTTGCCGCCCGCATAGCCGCCGCCCAGACCATTGTTTGGAACGGCCCCATGGGGGTGTTCGAATTCCCCAATTTCGCTGGCGGAACTCGTGACGTTGCTCAAGCCATGGTGGATTCGGATGGATTCTCGGTGGTAGGCGGTGGTGATAGCGCCGCAGCGGTACGTCTGTTGGGCCTACCAGAGGATGGGTTCAGCCACATTTCAACCGGCGGCGGTGCGTCGCTGGAGCTTTTGGAGGGTAAAACCCTCCCCGGCATAGCAGTATTGGAGGCCTGATTTCAATGGCACGCATTCCCCTGATGGCAGGGAACTGGAAAATGAACCTGGACCACCTAGAAGCCACGGCGTTGGTACAGCGGCTGCATTGGGCTTTGCAGGACGCTAAGTTTGACTACACCCGGGTGGAGGTGGCGGTGGTGGTTCCGTTCACCGATTTGCGTTCGGTACAGACGGTGACTGATGCCGACAACATGCCCCTTGTTTACGGAGCCCAAGATGTTTCTGTGCATGCTGATGGGGCTTATACCGGGGAAATCTCGGCCCGTATGCTAGCCAAGTTGGGCTGCAAATACGTGGTGGTAGGCCATTCGGAACGGCGGCAATATCACGGTGAGACCGATCAGGAAGTGGGGGAGAAGGCGTTAGCGGCGTTCGGTAGCGGTATGACACCCATAATCTGCGTGGGTGAAGCTTTAGCGATCCGTAAAGCCGGAGAACATGTGGCGTACACAGTGGCCCAAATTGATGGAGCTTTTGGTGAACTAAGCCCAGAACTAGCTTCGAGTGCAGTAGTGGCCTACGAACCGGTTTGGGCCATCGGCACCGGAGAAGTGGCTACCCCGGCGGACGCTCAAGAGGTTTGTGCGGCTATCCGGGAGCGCTTGGCTTCTTTGTACGGCCGGGAAACCGCTGAAGCGATCCGCATTTTGTACGGTGGTTCTGTCAAGTCCAGCAACGTGGCAGCCATCATGGCTCAGCCCGACGTAGACGGTGGTTTGGTGGGTGGAGCTTCTTTGGACCCGGCCGAATTTGCCAAAATCTGCCGTTTCCACGAGCACGTAGCGTAGGATAATCCGCTGTGATCACTGCGCTAACCATAACCTTGCAGGTGATTTTGGTCATCACCAGCAGCTTTCTGATCCTTTTGATACTGATGCACAAGGGCAAGGGGGGTGGACTTTCCGACATGTTTGGCGGAGGTTTCTCCTCTAACCTTGGTTCTTCCGGGGTGGCTGAGAAGAATCTGAACCGGGTCACCGTGGTGGTGGGAATCGTGTGGATAGTGGCGGTGTTGTTACTGGCATGGATACACAAGGTCGCATAGTAGATAGGGGTTGAGGGCGATGGCAGGCGGAAGCGCTATCAGGGGGTCCCGGGTTGGTGCCGGACCCATGGGTGAGGAAGAACGCGGCGAGGCCGCACCCCGAGTTACGGTGTCCTACTGGTGCATCAACGGGCATGAGACCCGTCCTAGTTTTGTTGACGATCCTGGCACTACAGTTCCCATAGTTTGGGACTGCCCGCGCTGTGGGTTTCCGGCCGGGACGGATCCGTTGGATCCGCCTTCGCCGCATCGTAACGAACCCTATAAAACTCATTTGGCTTACGTGAAGGAACGGCGCAGCGTTGAAGACGGCGCGCAACTCTTGAATGAGGCTCTAATGGCTTTGCGGGCCCGGCGCGGAGACACTTCCACCGCCGCTTGATTTCTGCCCCTTGTTACCTCTGGTAGCCTTGGGCGTTGGCGTGCTGGCCTAAGTGTTAGCACGCTCCTGGGGTCTTAGCCATTTGAGTTGGCCCCCCACGCGGGTTTGCCCGTGTGCGTTTCGTCAGTATTAATCAACACGAACAGGAGTAAATAACAGATGACTTCAGTGCGCCGTGCGCGCCGCCAAGTGCGGGAATCCCGGGCTCTAGGGCTGGCCCTAACACCCAAAGCGGTCAAATACTTCGATGCTCGGCCCTTCCCGCCGGGCCAACATGGCCGGGGGCGGCGCCGTACCGAATCAGACTACGCGGTGCGGTTGCGGGAGAAGCAGCGCCTCAGGGCTCAGTACGGCTTGCGGGAGAAGCAAATTGCGCGGGCTTTCCAGGACGCTCGTAAGCTGCCGGGGTTGACCGGTGAAGCTTTGGTTGAATTGCTTGAAGTCCGCTTGGACGCACTGGTTTTGCGCTCTGGGTTTGCCCGCACTATTTTCCAAGCTCGCCAAGTGGTGGTACACCGGCATGTACTGGTGGACGGCAAGCTGGTGGACCGGCCTTCCTTTAGGGTGAAACCGGGACAGGTCATCATGATCAAACCCAAATCACAGCCGCTAGTCCCCTTCCAAGTGGCCGCCGCCGGAGCCCACCGGGATGCCCAAGTTTGGCAAATCCCCGAGTACCTGGACGTCAACCTAGAACGCCTACGTGCGGAATTGGTGCGGGCTCCCAAACGGGCCGAGGTCCCGGTAACTTGTGATGTCCAATTGGTGGTAGAGCACTACTCCCGTTAGGAGACCGGCCATGAGCGTGTCCGATGTTGCGGGTTTGATCGCAGCTCTCGCTTTTGTAGCGCTGGTGGTAGTTCTGGCAGTACCCGCGTTTCGTTTGGGTGGTGTATTCCAGGAAGCTGCCCGCTCCGTGCGGGAATTGACCGAGCACACGGTACCGATCCTCGACGAGGCGGCTAACACTGTGTCCGGTGCAAACACCCAACTGGAGAAGGTTGACACCATAACCACGGCGGCAGCGGACGTCTCTCAAAATGTATCGGCTCTAACGGCACTGTTTGCTGCTACTTTGGGCGGGCCACTGATCAAGCTAGCCGCTTTTACCTACGGGGTGCGGACCACGTTGTCCAAACGTTGGAAGTCAAAATGATCCGGCGGATTTGGTGGTTGGGACTCGGCGCTAGCCTCGGTGTGGCCGCGGCGGTTTACGGATACCAGCGTTTACGAGCGGCTCAACGGGCGGT
>JAISMT010000221.1 GCA_031276585.1 Bifidobacteriaceae bacterium | reverse complement strand
GGATAGGACATTAACCCGGATGCAGTGGGTAACTCTCCGTTATTGAGGCAGCGGAGCAGGTACTCAACACTTGGCTGGCGCGCTGGTTCAGGAAAACTAGGGTGGAGCTCTATGCGGAGTTTTGCAGCGTTTCCCCAACCCTTATTGGCTAATAAGGTGAGTTTAGCCCGCCACTCCTTGGAAGCGTCGCCGCGAACCATAGTTAGCAATGCGGCACCCGCACCAAGCGGATCTTTGGTGATTGCCGACCCCAGGAAACTCAACCCCTGCGGGATAATGGCCGGTATGCGCTCCAGCATGATCCCTAACCTACCGAACAGGGGAGTAATTGGTCGAGCAAAACCCCAGTTGCAAATTCCTAAATCGGGGCTTTTGGTTCAGCAAATTAAATGGATAGCGCTGTTGTGGGACGGGCAAGTAAACGTCACCCGGATTTGTGCCCCTTGTCGCAACGCGTCTGCCTTAGCCCGGAAAACGGCCTAGTCCAAACACTTTCGCCAAGGCGATGTCTACCTGCTGGAGTTCTTCGACGCTAAGGCGGCCCGCAAAAGTACCTAACCCCAAAGTGGGGTCAACCACTGCGGTTTGCTCCACTAAAACCCTGGTGGTGACGCCATCAAGGTTGATCTCGGGTCTAAACGAGGCGGCACGAGCGCTGGTCGAGGTTGGTGCCACCAGCCAGGTGGACAACAATAAATCACCGGACTGCACCACTATGCAGTAACGGCGCCCCGTCTGCTCGTGGCCCTGGGCGTCACGGGGTGTGCGTAACTGCCAAATGTCACCACGCATTGATTGCATGCATCTCGGCTGTAATGGCCACCATCTCAGCGTGGTCAGCGGGGTCATCTCGCAGGGCAGCTGATTCCGCCCGTAATTGTTCGGCTTCAATTCGGTGCGCCTGGGCTACGAGTGCGTCTCGGGTGGCTTTCGATTTGTCAGCACCAGTGTGGTCGCGGATATATGCCAAGGCCGCCTCAGATTCAGCATCGGTACGTATCGTTAAAGTCCCCATAAGACAAATTGTAGTACGTAGTGCACGACAAGTATTTTCAGTTTGGTGTGTCGAAGTGTCCAACGGATGAGTGAGGTGTGCTTGTTGGGTAATTTGACCGGTTTCTAGGTCTTCACGCTCGATGTAATGCACCGTCATTGGTATTGATGTCTATGTTTTCGCAGGTAGGTTGAGTGGTGCTGTTGTGCTAATCAGGGTTAGTTATGGTTTCAGGATCGTGGCTGGTGATGTGTACCCGCTCCCCGTGGCGTCTTGGCGTGCCAGTGTTGCAGATTCCGCAGCCTCTGGCTGTACCGAAGGGTCGTAGCGAGTGGGCCGCTCATGTCTCAATCGGGTCTGAGGAATACCAGAGATCGGTCAGCGGCAGTGATTTGAAACAGCTCAAGAGTATGCGCCCTAAACGAGCATGATTCCATTCAATGATGCGGTCCCAAGCGACAGTAGAGAACGCCTATTCGGAAGCAGTTCAGACTGTGTTGAAAGGTCTTTCCAGCGTCAGAGCAGTATTTTTGCTGGCATTGCGCGTTCATTGCCCTGTTTGCGTAGTCGGCGAGCGCGCGGCGATGGTGGCCAGCACGGTTCCTGCTTGAGTCAAGGTTTTGGGGTTGATCCGGTAGTAGGCCCATTTGCCTCTTTGTTCCCGGGTGGCTAGGCCTGCGTCTACTAGCTGTTTCATGTGGTGGGAGACGGTGGATTGGGCTAATCCGGCTACTTCGACCAGATCGCAGATGCACAGTTCGCCGTTACTGCTGCCAGCGATAGCCGCAGCAAGCTTCAGCCGGGTCGGGTCACCCAGTGCTTTGAACACTCCAGCCAGGTGATCTGGGTCTTTTAATTCCGCAGGGGTGGTGGTGCTACAGCATCGCGGGTGTGGGTTCACCATGCGCCCATCCTGCCACACATATCGATAGATTTCGATATATCGGATAGAGTATGCATCTATACATATCGATATGAAAGGACGAGTCAATGGTTAATCTGGAGCTACAAGAAAAGGTGCGTCAGCGTTACGCCGCGAAGATCAGTCAGCCCCGCTGCGGTCAAAACCCGGATGATGCCGGCAGATTTGGGGGCAGCCTCTATTCCAGTAGCGACTGTTCCGAGGTGGACGCTGATCTGGTGGAGGCCAGCCTGGGTTGTGGAAACCCTACTGCCGTAGCTGAATTGCGGGAAGGTGAAACTGTTCTTGATCTGGGGTCAGGTGCGGGTTTAGATGTGCTGCTTTCAGCCTGCCGGGTTGGCCCTACTGGGTTTGTCTATGGCGTGGACATGACCGACGAAATGCTTGAAGCTGCCCGAGCCAACCAATCCAAGGCCGGTGCCACTAATGTCGAATTCCTCAAGGGCACCATTGAGGACGTACCGTTGCCAGATAACAGCGTGAACGTGGTGATCTCCAACTGCGTCATCAACCTGTCTACCGATAAACCCGCAGTGCTGCGCGAAATGTTCCGAGTGCTCATGCCCGGCGGACGGATCGGTATTTCCGATGTCGTCGCCGCAGACCACCTCGCGCCTACCGAGCGCGCTGTAAGGGGGTCCTACGTTGGTTGCATCGCTGGAGCGCTGTCTAAATCCGAATATCTGTGCGGACTGGGCGCCGTGGGCTTCACTAATATCCAGGTTACTTTTACCCATGAGGTGGCCGCCGAAATGCACGCTGCCGTTGTCCGAGCAGTCAAACCTGTCTGAGCCAGGCTTTTGGCGTAACGGTAGGTAGCGGCAGCTTGCTACTTGACCCAAGGTTCGGATTTTGGAACTGAGTTGGTCAGTGGTCTGCTGGGCCTGCCCGGTACGCCGTATGGTGTGGTGTATGTTGCGCACGAATATTTATTTGGATGAACGACAGTTGGAGTCGTTAGATCGTATCGCCGCAGCTGGTGAGGTTTCCCGTTCGGCGGTAATCCGAGAAATATTGGATCAAACGATTTTCGGGGTTGGCGGAGGGGCCGGTTCTGATATTGCGGTGCTTGAGGAGTGCTTTGGGGCGGTACCAGATGCCGAGTTTCCGGACCGCAGGCTGAGCGCCAGAGACAAATATTTAGCCGATCTTTGGGAAAGCTAAATGGTGGTAATCGATTCCGATGTGCTCATCCGCTATCTGCGGGGCAACGCCGCCGCCCGGAATTGGCTAGTCGAGGCCCGCAAAACGGAAAAGTTGGTGATAAGTGTGGTGACGGCAACTTAACTCATCGCTGGGATGCGCTCTGCGGAAAAGAAACAAGTACTGGCATTACTTTCAATAATGTGGATGTTTCCAGTCACGGAAATCATAGCTAGACGGGACGGAGAATTCGCTCGACAGTATCGCCACAGCCATACCGGAATAAGCATCCCCGACTACTTAATAGCCGCAACCGCCGAGAACTCCGGAACCCACCTAGCCACCCTCAACCTCCGGCGTTCCCCCATGTTCCCAGACCTAAAACCACCATTCGACCCAAGCCCACCAGCCAGGTAATCTCACCAAACGAATACACGCCGGTTTGTGGTTTCATGCCTTTACCGGAGTTAGTCGCCTACGCGATGGGAGTATGGTGCCATGCGCTTGTCACCTGTTATCCGGGAAGTAACGTTTGATTGTGTCGATGCTGCGTTGTTGGCAGGATTTCTGGCCAGGTGGATAGATTTTTGGCCATATGACCGGTAATCCGGTCATTTTTTCTTAGCCGGGGTCTCGCTGCAGAAAGATTCAACCAACGGGAAAAGACCCTAGGTGGTGCCTCTAGTGCTTATGTTCCTAGCTCACTATCGCGTTGAATGGTGGCAGCCACGGCTGCGACTACAGCAGAGGAGAAACCCCGGTCTTCCAACACATTCAAACCCGCTTGGGTGGTGCCTCCGGGAGAAGAAACTTGGTCAATTAGCTCCCACGGATGTTCCTGCTTGAGTTGCAGTAGAGCCGCTGAACCTAAAACTGCTTGGGTGGCCACCGCGCGGGCCTGCTGTTTAGGCATTCCTGCCGCCAGAGCGCCCCGGGCTAGAGCGTCAATCAACAAAAACACCCAGGCCGGGGAAGACCCAGCTATGGCGGTAAAAGCGGGGAACAAACGCTCCTCTAGCACTATGGCTTGCCCTACCGTTCTAAAAAGTTCAGCCACTGCTTCAACTTGTTCACTGGTTGCAGCCTGGTTACCGGTCACTGCTGCCATGCCCTGTTTGGCGGCCACGTTCAGGTTGGGCATAACCCGCGCCATCGGCACTTCAGGGCTGATCCAACGGTCTAAATGCGCCAGGGTTACACCGGCGGCAATAGAAATCACGAGCGGCCGTTTTTGCACTAACTGCGCTTTGAGTGGTTCTAATACTGCGGCCAACACTTGTGGTTTGACTGCGAGCACCACCCAGTCAGATTCCACTATCACTTCCGTGTTATTAGGCAAAGCCCGGATTCCAGTGCGTTGAGCGAACTTAGCCAGCTGTTCGGTTCCTGGGTCGTAGGCCCCAATTTGATCTGGGGCTACCAGTCCAGCCGAAATGACTCCCTCAATGATGGCGGAAGCCATATTGCCTGCCCCTATAAAACCTATTTGCACCATAAAGTGTCCCTACCTCCTGTCCGGGCCCGAGGGTTGAAGGCTCGGGGCGTCACTTGAACCCCTCAACTCTAGAGGGCTCACCGTGTGGGGGAATAGAAGGCATGGGAAAAGTGCGTGTGGACTCGTGGCTTTGGTCTGTGCGCGTGTTTAAATCGCGTTCCTTGTCCGGGGCGGCCTGCAAGGCGGGACATGTTCGAGTTAACTCGGAGCGGGCTAAACCAGCCACGCTAGTTGGTCCGGGGGATGAGGTCCACGTTCGCGGTGGG
>JAISMT010000179.1 GCA_031276585.1 Bifidobacteriaceae bacterium | reverse complement strand
AAACAAACCCGGGTCATTGAGATTATTCTGGCCACGGTTTCAGCCAAAGTGTTGTTGGCCGGCAAAATCTTAGCTAACTCCGTATTGGCTTTAGGTACTGTTTTGTTGATCGCTACAGCTTTGATATTGGGGTTGGTGGCCGGTGGCACTGGGTCTATGTTGACCGAACAGGCTAGTGCGTTAGTGGCTGCCGGAGCGCCTGGTGCCGGAGTGTGGGAGGTGGTCGGGCCACCCCTGGCGTGTTTTGTGGTGTTCTTTGCTGCAGCCTTTGTATTGTTCTGTGCTCTGATGGTGGGCCCAGCCGCCATGGTTTCCCGGTTGGAAGATGTAGGTACGGTGTTGATGCCCTCCATGTTGCTTTGTATGGGGCCCTATATTCTGGTGATATCGTTCCCTGAAAACCAGACGTTAATCAATTGGTTATCCTTTATCCCGTTTTCTTCCGGTATTGCTATGCCTATACGTCTCATTGGTGGGGAAGTGCCTTGGTGGCAATTGGCTACCTCGTTTGGGATTTTGTTAGTTAGCACCTATTTGACCATTTTGTTGGCGGGTCGGCTCTATTCTGGTTCCATTTTGCGGACCGGGGCTCGCGTCAAGTTCATGGATGCTTTCAAAACTCAGGGTTAGCGGCTCGGATTATTAGGCTGAGGGGTCAAAGTTGGCTTTAGAGATCACCACACTCAACGTGGGCGGTATTAGAGCGGCCATGCGGAAAGGCATGGCTGGCTGGTTGCAGGCGGCCGCGCCGGATGTACTTTGCTTACAAGAGGTGCGGGCTCCGGCGGAAGTGTTGGAACCGTTACTACCCGGGCGGGAAACTTGGCAGTCGGTCTCACAGCTGAAGGGGAGATCAGGGGTGGCGGTTAGTTCTTTGTTGCCGGTAGCTCGGACTCGGGAGGGCCTGGAAGCGGTCCCCGGCGGCCAAGACTTGGAAGTTTTGGACACCCATAGCGGGCGCTGGCTGGAAACTGACCTGACTTTAACGGACGGTACTGAGTTGACCGTAGTGAGTGCCTACGTGCATTCCGGGGAAGTGGGAACTGAACGTCAGCAACACAAGCTGGATTTCTTGGCTGCTATGACGGGCCGTTTGCGGGTGTTAGCTGATTCGGGCCGTTTGGCGGTAGTGGGTGGGGACTTCAACGTGGCTCACCGCGAAGCTGATCTGAAGAACTGGCGCGGCAACCGTAAAAACTCTGGTTTTTTGCCCGAAGAGCGAGCCTATTTGACTTCTTGGTTCGAAGAACTGGGTTGGGTGGATTTGGGCCGGGCTTTAGCGGGGGAACGGGAAGGGCCTTACACCTGGTGGTCGTGGCGGGGTAAAGCCTTCGACAATGACACGGGTTGGCGCATTGATTACCAGATTGCTACCCCCGGTTTGGCGGCTAAAGCGGTGGCTTTCCGGGTTGATAAAGCGGAAAGCTATGACACGCGTTGGACCGACCACGCTCCTTTCACCGTGGTTTATGATCTACCCGGCGCCAAGCCTTAATCCAGTTGCTCTACTTCACTGAGGGCAGTTCGGAGCCGGTCTGCGATCAGCTCTGGTGTGGTGTCTGAGACCCAAACTCCCATACCGGATTCCGAACCAGCCAGGTACTTCAGCTTGCCGGGTGCCCGGCGAATCGAGAACAGCTGTAGATGGAGGCGTCCTAGTGGACGCAAAGCTGGGTCCACCGGTGCCTGGTGCCAGCCGGAAATATAAGGCAGCGGCAGGGGCTGACCAGTATCATCCACGAAGAAGCGGTCTAGGCCGCGGAGTAGGTGCGGGTAGAGGGCAGCGAGTTCGGCGCGTTCGTCTTGGTTCAGGGCGGGTAGGTCCGGTACGGCGCGGAGTGGCGCTAGGTGTAGTTCCACTGGCCAACGGGCGGCCGCGGGAACATAGGCCAGCCAATGTTGCCCCCGTGCTACTACACGGGGACCATCTGCCTCAGCTGCTGTTACATCACTCAACAAGTGGCGGCCGGTGGCTTTCCGGTAGGCAGTAGCTTGACGCAGCAAAGCTTCCGTCTTGGGAGCCAAATGGGGGTAGGCGTAGATCTGGCCGTGAGGGTGCGGTAACGTCACCCCAATTTCGGGGCCTCGGTTTTCAAAGGGGTACACCTGGGCGATCCCGCCTAAGGTTTGCAGAGCGGCGGTGCGGTGTGCCCAAGCTTCAATTACAGTACGCATCCGCACATCGCTGAGAGAGGCCATTGACGCCTGGTGTTGCGGGCTAAAACAGATCACTTCGCAACGTCCAGCGGCGGGGCGCACCGGCCAAAGCGGGTTACCGTCCAAGTGCCATTCTGACGGTTGGTTTGGGGGTGTCTCGGGGTACCAGCCGGAGGGCTGTGCCGCTATTGCTGCCTGCCAATAGGAGGGGAAACGGTTCTCAAATACCGCTACGTGGTAGTCGCTATCGGGGATTTCACCATCCTGGTAGGCCACATCCGGTTGGGCGGGGCAGAGCGGGCAGGAATCCGCTGCTGGTAGAAAGGTACGGTTCATGCGGTGAGAGGCCATCGGTATCCACTCGCCAGTCAACACATCAAGGCGCATTTCGGGTCCGGCGGGAGGGCGTACCTGGCCGGTGCTGGGATCGGTAAAGGGTGCATTACGGTCCATCAACGGGCGGGGGTCATCACGGCGACGGGGGGCTGCTGGAGCGATGCCAGGCTGGGGCGGGTCATCAAAGTAGAAGAACTCCCGCCCGTCCGCCAGGTGAGTGGGGGTGACACTAACCGGGCCGCTGGTAGTGGGTATGGTGCCGTCAAATGAATGTGCGGCATCGGCGGGTGGGGATACCACGCTGGGGGGTGCGGTAAGTAGCTGCTGTAGTGGTCTCGGTGTTGCGGCTGGCGGGAGAGCGGTTTCTGGCTGAGACATGGGGCTAGCTCCGCGGGAGGTTAACGGTTTCCGGCTCAACCAGTGTGAGTTGGGCCAAGTGGCGACGGGCTTGAGCGGCAGCCCGGTCCGGTAATGAAGTGTCAGTAATGAGGTGTTGTGCCTGGTCTAAAGGCACAATTTGGGCTAAAGCTTGAACACCCCATTTGGAGGAATCGGCTGTAACCACGGTGGCAGCGGCACTTTGGGCCAGCGCCTGGTTGGTAGCGGCTTCCGCCAAATTGGGCGTGGTGAAGCCGACTTGAGGATCCATGCCGTGGACGCCTAGAAATAACCAGTCCACTCGGAGGGCGGCTAAGGTGGCTTGCGCCACTGGGCCCACTAACGCCTGCGAGGGAGTCCTAACCCCGCCGGTCAAAATGGTTTGGGGTCCAGCTCCTGCGGCCGCCAAGGCCTCGGCGGCAGGCAGTGAATTGGTGACCAAAGTGAGATGGTCCCGCTGGGCGCGGCGACCTAGTTCTACCGCTACTTGGTAGGTAGTGGTACCGCCGCTGATGGCGACGGCTTGGTTGGGTAGTACTAGTGCCGCCGCTGCTTGGGCTATGGCTCGTTTGGCTTCCCGGTGGGCTTCTGTATTGGTGCTAAAACCGGGTTCTAGCGCGGTATGGGTGGGGGCGGTGGCTCCGCCGTGTACTTTACGCGCTAACCCCAGGTTTGCCAGGTGGTCTAAGTCCCGGCGTACCGTCATGTCGCTGACACTCAGTTCGGTGGCCAAATCTCCTATTTTTACCGCGTCTTGGGCGCGCAACAGCTCCAAAATGCGTGCTTGCCGCTGTTCCGCTAACCATCCTGCCACCCCCACAAATTATCACAAAAACCAACAAAATAGAACATTGATACTTGCCGGTTGCTCGCTGAGGCACTACCGCAGCTTGCTGATAAACTGCTCGCAATACGGTGGCAACTCACCCCAGATCGAGTTGATCGTGAACTAGAAAGGCAGCCTGCATGGCTTTAGGAAGTGCTTGCCCCGCTTTCGCGGTGCCACCAGGGAGTAGGCTGACTCAGAGCGTGGTTTTGGTTACCCTCGGGTGGTTTAGTCCAGCTGCTTTAGTGCGGTGTTCGGCCCCAACTAGGGTCAGTTCGTGTGACGCCCTAAGTATTTACCCCTAGGTGCGCCGTGCTAGAAGTGGGGGAT
>JAISMT010000120.1 GCA_031276585.1 Bifidobacteriaceae bacterium | reverse complement strand
GCGCCCCTTTGCCAACCGCCGTCAGGATCACCTGAGCCCCGGCTTCCTGAGCTAACCGGGCCACTTGGAACGCGATGGATTGGTCTGTCAACACGCCGGTCACCAGCATGGTTTTGTTTTTCAGTAAACCCACAGTTCTATATCCCCATACTTAGTCCGCCGTCTACGGGCAGCACTATTCCATTGATGTAAGGTGCACCAGCTAGGAAAACGGCTGCGTCCGCAACCTCGTCCGCCGCCCCAAAACGCCCTGCTGGAATCTGCTGGCGGTAAGTCTCTTGGGTTTGGGGTGGCAACGCGGCGGTCATATCAGTTTCAATGAATCCAGGCGCTATCACGTTGGCGGTGATGCCGCGCCCGCCTACTTCTCGAGTCACGGACCGGGCTAACCCCACTAGACCGGCTTTACTGGCGGCGTAGTTGGCTTGCCCGGTAGAGCCGAGGCCGCCCACAACCGAACCAATTAGGACGATGGCGCCCCGCCGGGCCCGCACCATCGATTTGACCGCTCGGCGCACTTGACGGAAGGTCCCAGCTAGGTTGGTGTGGCAGGTAACAGCAAAATCGGCATCGGACATTCTAAGCAACAAACGGTCTTGCACCACCCCAGCGTTAGCCACCAACACTTCAACCGGCCCAAAAGCTTCTTCGGCCTGCGTAAACGCCGCATCCACTTGGTCCGTTACGGTAACTGACCCCGCCAAGGCCAACACCCGGTCCCCCTCCAGGCCCGGCCCAACCCCTTGCCGATCCAAGGTGGCTACTTGATCGCCTTGCTGGTGGAACGCTTTTGCGATGGCTTGGCCAATTCCCCGGTTAGCCCCACTAATGAACACATGTCTTGGCACCATTGGAGGTTAGCGCTAAGCCGGACCCTCAATAGGGCTGGACCTAGCTAGGGTAAGGCTATAGATTTTGTGGGGTTCCTCCTGAAAGTCCGTTCAAGCCAGTTCTATCAGGTCCTCGTAATCGCTGGACCAGAGGTCTTCGTCACCGTCCGGCAGCAATAAGACTCGCTCCGGGTTCAACGCCCGCACCGCTCCGGCGTCGTGCGTTACCAACACCACCGCCGCCTTAACCCTAGTCAAAGCGCCCAAAATCTCGTCCCGGGAGGCGGGGTCCAGGTTGTTGGTGGGCTCATCCAAAAGCAACACGTTAGCGGCTGAAACCACCAAAATAGCCAACGCCAAACGGGTTTTCTCACCACCAGACAAAACCCGAGCCGGCTTGAACACCGCATCGCCAGAAAACAAGAACGAACCCAGAATCTTGCGCACCTCGGTGGTCTCCAAGTCCGGGGCCGCGCTAGCCATATTTTCCAACACGGTGCGGTCTAAATCCAACAACTCGTGTTCTTGGGCGTAATACCCCAACTTCAGGCCGTGTCCCGGTAGCACTGAACCCGTATCCGGCGCTTCCACTCCGGCCAGAATGCGTAACAGTGTGGTTTTACCAGCACCGTTGAGTCCCAGAATCACCACCCGAGAGCCCCGGTCGATGGCCAAATCGACGTCAGTAAACACCTCGAGTGAACCGTAGGACTTAGAAAGCCCTTGGGCCGAAAGCGGCGTCTTACCCACCGGTGCTGGGTCCGGGAAACGAATGGCTGCCACCTTCTCAGCTGAGGCTTCCACCTGAGTTTGGTCCAACATGCGTTGAGCCCGTTTAGCCATGTTCTGGGCGGCCACCGCTTTAGTAGCTTTGGCGCGCATCTTATCCGCTTGAGCCAGTAACACGGCGGCCTTCTTCTCCGCTCCGGCCCGTTCCCGGCGCCGCCGACGTTCATCTTGTTCCCGTTGCAGCAGATAGTCCGCCCAACCCAAGTTGTATTGATCCAGCTGATGACGTCTAGCGTCCAAGTGAAACACCTTGGTTACCGTGTCGGCCAGCAAAGTCACATCGTGTGAGATCACCATGAAGCCACCCGAATAGGACCGCAGAAAATCCCGTAACCACAACACCGAATCTTGATCTAAGTGGTTGGTGGGCTCATCCAGTAGCAAAGTGTCCGCTTCCTGGAACAAAATGCGTGCTAACTCTACTCGGCGGCGTTGACCACCCGATAAGGTACCTAAGACCTGCTGTAACACCCGGTCTTCTAGCCCTAAGTTGGCCGCAATCCGGGCCGCCTCCGCCTTAGCGCCGTAACCACCTAAAGCTTCAAAACGGGCTTCTAGCTTGGCGTATTGTTTGATGCCACGGTTCATTTGGTCCGGATCGGTATGGGTCATCAATTCTTGAGCCCGTTCCATTTTGACCCCGAGCCGGTCTAAGCCTCGGGAAGACAAGATGCGATCCACCACCGTGGTTTCGGGATCTCCGGGTGCGGTTTCTTGGGGCAGGTAACCCACACTACCGGTTTGGTGCACCGTGCCAGCAGCTGCTCTGCTTTCCCCGGCTAACGCCTGCATCAAGGTAGTTTTACCAGCTCCGTTACGTCCCACCAACCCGATGCGGTCTCCCGCGTTTACTCGGCAGGCGGTGGGTTGCAATAGCAGTTCCGCACCAGCGCGCAGTTCTATTCCGGTGGCGGTTATCACGGGGGTCCATGCTAGTGGCACCTGCCAGAGTCTCCTCGCCCCGGACACCCCGTCACATTTTCTCGTTCCGCTCAAATCTTTGACGAGGGCCCCTCCCCGCTTGGTTTTTCCGGTGACTAAACCCCTAGCAAGAAAACTTGGCGCGGGAAGCGGCTGCGGCGGGCAAACTGACCTACTCCCTCGTTGCTGGTCATTTCGGCACTGGGAGGGACCAGAGGAAGACGTTTTTCCAATCCGCACCACCTCAGAAAACAATCAGGCAATCCAACAGGACAAATAATTTCGTAAGGCAAACATTGCAGAAAGAGGGTTAGGTTAGGCTATGCTAACCATGGCTCAGGCCAGCTGCCCTACCAGCCTCGTACTGAAGGCGCTCACTGCAACGAATGGAGCAAATCTATGACTACGTCAACCAAACGCCGCTGCTGGCTTGCCCTGGTGGCAGCTTCTAGCCTGCTCACACTGGGTCTAACCAGCTGTGGCTCCGAAAAACCCCAAGCAAAAACTCCCAGTTCTCCGGCGTCTTCCAGCACCCCCACCTCCGTGGAAATCGAAGACAACCACGGCACCTACACCATTAAGCTTCCTCCTCAAAGCGTGGTTGCCACCGACAACCGGCTGTTCCAGACCCTAGCGGACTGGAACGTGGAATTAGCGGCGGCACCGGTTGATCTGATCTCAGCCGACAATCCGTACAAAACTAACCCCAACATCGTCAACCTAGGCGCCCACCGCGAACCCAACCTAGAGGCTCTAGTAGCCGTCAACCCAGACTTAGTGATCAACGGCCAACGCTTTGCCTCCTTCTATGAGGACATCAAAACGCTGGTACCTGAGGCCACCGTGATAGAGCTAGACCCCCGAGAAGACCAACCATTTGACCAGGAACTAAAACGGCAAGTGGAAATACTGGGGCAAATCTTCAACCGTCAAACGGAAGCCAAAAAGTTAGTTGATGATTTTGACGCCTCAATCGCCCGGGTTAAAAAGTCCTATCAACCAGAAGTAAAAGTAATGGCGCTCATCACTTCAGGCGGTGAAATCAACTACTCGGCCCCTGGCAGCGGACGTACTTTGGGGCCCGTTTTTGAGATCCTGGGTCTCACTCCGGCCATTGAGGTGGACGGCTCCTCGGACCACCAAGGCGACGACATATCGGTAGAAGCCATTGCCCAATCTAACCCCGGATTAATTCTGGTGATGGACCGCGATGCCGCCGTGGGACAAGGCAGCGAAGGCGAACCGTATACGCCGGCCAACCAGTTAATTGCCAACTCCCAGGCC
>JAISMT010000082.1 GCA_031276585.1 Bifidobacteriaceae bacterium | reverse complement strand
GGTCACTAGGGCAGTGCGAAGCCTGCCTTCAATGTCGATATAAGACATGGGTAAACTCTAAACGCACTCGCCATGGCATAGACTTACGGGCCTACGGGACCAGAAGGGGGAAAGGCCGTGGAATCAATCTCTGGCAGCGAACCTGAAGACATACCTTCCGACGCTTCAGAACTCTTCTCAATTAGGCAACCACCTGCGTTAACTCAAGAACGGTTGAAAGAAGCGTTACAAGCGGAAGGTTGGGTTTACCACATTGACGCCGATGGCGACATCGGCGGGCTGTGGGACTCCAACGTTTTCTACTTTTTTTGTTACGGAAAACAGGGAGAAATACTGCAAATACGGGGGCGTTGGAGCCAACACCTGCCCATCGAACTGCGTAACTCGGTCCGAGCGGTGCTAGACAACTGGCACTTCACCAAGATCTGGCCCAAGGCCTACACCCGAGTGGATGACAAAGGCCGCATGTGGGTACTAGCCGAACACACGGTGGACTGGGAATACGGTGTCACTGACGAGCAGCTGCGGCTCACCCTGCGTTGCAGCATCACTGCCAGCGTCTCGCTATTCCGCCACCTACATAAACGTTTTATTACCGTAGGTGAGAAGCCAGACGATCTCACCACACCGTGGTGAGATCGCCAATTCCGGAACCCAGACACCGCCGCCAACCGCCCCGCCAACTGGGGTGGTGGATGGCAGCAGCGGTTACCGCCACCATCTTGGGGGCCGGAGCCGGAGCTTTAGGTTACGAATTACGCCCAGCCGGCCCGCGCGCTGCTCCCATGGCCTCGGCCCAATCAGTAACGCCATCGTCGCCAACCACCCCAACCGTTACCGCAACCTTTAGCCTCCCACCAACCACCAGCCCCACCCCAACGCCATCCCCTACACCCACACCCAATACGGCCACCCCCACAGCGCAGCCCTTAGCCGGACGAGTGGTGGCCCTCGACCCCGGACACGGCCCCCACGGCGGCTCTAACCGCCAGGTTCCAGACGGGCGGGGTGGCACCAAAGCCTGCAACACCTCCGGCACCGCCACTGATGCGGGCTACCCGGAACATGCTTTCAACTATGACGTTGCGGTACGCACCCGTGCTCTGTTGGAAGCCCAAGGTGCCAAAGTACTGCTAACCCGCGACGACGGATCCAATTCGTTGGTTTGCGTAGACCAACGCGGTACTTTTGCCCAAGACAACGGTGCTGACCTGCTGGTGTCGATCCACGGTGACGGCAACACTGACCGTTCCGTGAAGGGATTCTTTGCCATAGTCTCCTCGCCCCCACTAAACACTGCCCAAGATGAACCCTCCCTGGCTTTGGCTCAAGCTGTGTTAGACCGCTTGAATGAAGCCGGGTTCACCCAGAATGCTGCCTACCCGGGGGGTATTTCCCGGCGGGAAGACATTGCCGGAGTGGCGCTCTCCACCAAACCGGTGGTCATGTTCGAATTAGGTGAAATGCGCAACCCAGAAGAAGCTGCGCTGATGAGTTCCGAAGACGGCCGCCAACGCTACGCCAACGCCGTAGCTGCAGGTATAACTGATTGGCTACAAAGCCACTAAAACTGCTTGCGAAACCTTCCTGCTGGCTGCGAAAGCACCATCGCCCTCCCTCGCCCCAGGTAACTGCCCAACCCACAGACTTCACGCTGCGCTCTCGCCGCAGACTCGTCACCGGCTGGCCTATGACCTGGCTGGTGAGGTGGGGCGCCATGTTGCGCCGCCACCCCCACCCCCACCGGGAGTCCACCCGGAACGCTACCTGGCAGCGGTGCTTTACGCGCGCCGCAACCGAGAGTTGGCAACGGCCCCGCCGCGCGTGGCCCGGCCCCAAGCGCTGGTCGGTACCGTGCGCCGTCTTCCCTACCAAATCCCCGACCCACCCAACTGACTCGAGCCAACTGATCCGCCCATCCCACCTACCTGCGGACCTTCCGCACGTAGATCGACTCAAAACCCAGCTTTGACCCCATTCAAGTCCACCCAACCCACCTACCTGCGGACCATCCGCACGCAGGTGGGGTTAAGAACCAAGTTCACCCCGATTTCACCCCGCCCATCCCACCTACCTGCGGACCACCCGCACGTAGATAGACTCCACACCAACATCCAGCCCGAATCAACCCCGCCCATCCCACCGACCTGCGGACCACCCGCACGTAGATTGGATTTTCGGCACCACCCAGCCCGATTTAACCCCTCCCAACCCACCTACCTGCGGACCACCCGCACGTAGATCGGATTAGAGGCAATGCATATGGCAATTCAGGCTCAGAGTGCCCACTTACGTGCGGACCACCCGCACGTAGATCGACTCCAAACCCAGCTTTGACCCCATTCAAGTCCACCCATCCCACCTACCTGCGGACTATCCGCACGTAGATCGGATTTTGGCACCATCTGGCCTGGTTTATCCCACCTCACACGTAGTCTTGGCCCTACCGGGAACCGAAGAATCCGATGAGCCAACCGGTGGAAAACAGCCCTAAAACGCTTTCGCCATAACTCACACAAGGACAACTCGCCCTCTCGAAAGACAACAAAAATAAAAACCACCAACCATTAAACTGACACGCCCTCTTGAGAGCAACCAGTACCACGACGTTGAGAACAAGAACAGTAACGCTCACGTTCGATGTAACCAGACTGGTAATAGGCAGCTGCAATTCAACGATCTGGTCTCTGAAGATAACGGCCAGAGGTAAGTTAAACGGTGAACCTATTAAAATTATCCAAGTTATCGATCAGGGTGTTCCCTAGATGAAGGCAGAAAAATGTATACAGTAACGCATGTTATTTCTCTAAATGGTACTTCTCAGATGGAACTCCCGAACGATCAGTTTGTTGAAGAGGTCATTCGGCGGGCTCCGACGTTGATGGATGGTGTGGAGGAGTATGCGATTTCTTTGTCTCGGTTACCGGAGGGTATGCGGTTGAGAGATGAGTTGCCACCGTTGTGGGATTGTTTGTTTTTGCAGGCAGCGGGGAGTGCTGAAGCCATGATGGTTGAAGTACGCAAAAAGAACCCAGATGGGTCAGATAGTCTCTATAAACTAGCTCGCCCTCTACCTGAAGGCGAACCATCCAAAGGTACAGTCGATATTGCTTGGGCCAACCGGGTCGACGCCATACCCGCTGAAGAAGCCTTCGATGCTGCTGAAGCCGGCGACATTTTCTGGCACTACTACCAACACAACCAAGTACCAAACAAATACCAACTACGCTTCTTCGAATAAACCCCACCAGCCAAGCCAACCAGAACCATGTTCCACCAGCTCGCCACTGTTTACAGCTTGGTTACCGGCGCAAAGCGCAGCAAGATCCGTTTGACGCCTTCTTGCCTGAAGTCAATACGGGCGGTTTGATTCGGAGGTTCGCCTTCTACATCTAGCACCGCGCCTAAACCGTAAGCATCATGCGTCACCAGATCACCCGGTTCCAGGTGAGGCACGTCTTGAGCTGGGCGCGGTGTAGCAGAGCCAAAACCGACGGCCGCAGTTTTGCGTTTGACAGGGAAACTGCGCCTGGCCTCTGGGTCCTGTTGGAGCCTCCCGGCGCTACCCCGTTCCCGGCGCCATTCCAACACTTCGGGAGGAATATCACCAATAAAGCGAGAAGCCGGGAAGTATTCCGGATGGCCAAACGTAGTGCGCGCTTCCGCCCGCGAAATGTAGAGCCGTTGGCGGGCCCGGGTCAACGCCACATAAGCTAAACGACGTTCTTCTTGCAGTTCCTGCGGATCGTTGGCGGAACGCCGGTGCGGGAAGGTTCCATCTTCAAAACCGGTGACAAACACCACCGGGAATTCCAGCCCCTTCGCTGTATGCACCGTCATCAACGTGACTTGGCCTTGATCTGGACCGGCCAGTTGGTCGGAATCCGCTACCAAAGAAACTCGTTCCAAGAAGTCAGCTAACGTGCCTTCCGGGGTGGAAGTTTCAAACTCGCTGGCCACAGCATGCAGTTCCGCCAAGTTCTCCACCCGGGAAGCGTCCTGGGGATCACGCGATTCTTGCAGCTCCGCCAAATAACCCGAACGGTCCAACACGTAATCCAAAATCTGAGCCGGACCAGCACCGCCTTGAGCCATCTCCTGCAACTCGTCCAACAAATGACTGAGCCCCTCAATAGAGCGTTTAGCCCGGGCCGTCAAACTATCTAATTCCGTGGCCTGGTTCAAAGCGGCACCAAAAGAAATACCTTGGCTAGTAGCATGAGCTTGGACCATTGCCTCCGATTGGGCCCCCAAACCGCGTTTTGGCACATTGAAAATACGCCGCACCGAGACCGTGTCATCCGGGTTAGCTACCGCCCGTAAATAGGCGATGGCGTCCCTGATCTCTTTGCGCTCATAAAAACGGGTGCCCCCTACCACTCGGTAAGGAATACCGCGCCGGATGAAGGCTTCCTCCAACGCCCGCGATTGAGCATTAGTCCGATAAAACACGGCCGCATCACCCGGTTTTACCCCGTGCTGATCCGCCAAACTATCCAGCTCAGCGGCAATAAAACTGGCTTCATCGTGCTCCGTGTCTGCCACATAGCCCACCACTTTGGGGCCGTCTCCGGCCGCGGTCCAAAGCCGTTTAGCGTGGCGCCTCTGATTTTGGGCTATCACCGCGTTAGCCGCCGCCAAAATATGTCCCGTGGAACGGTAATTCTGTTCCAGAAAAATGGTGGCAGCGTCGGGGTAATCAACCTCAAACTCAGTGATATTGCGAATGGTGGCGCCCCGGAAAGCGTAAATAGACTGATCGGAATCTCCCACCACCGTTAACTCGGCTGGTGGATTTCCCCGGCCCTCCCGGGCATCAGCTTTCACACCCGCCAATTCCCGAACCAACACATATTGTGCGTGGTTAGTGTCCTGGTATTCATCCACTAATACATGCCTAAAACGGCGGTGATAATAATCAGCTGCCTCTGGGAAAACCTGTAGCAAATTAACGGTCTGCATAATCAAATCGTCGAAGTCCAGCGCATGAGCAGCAGACAGGCGAGCTTGGTAGAGGCTGTAAACCGAAGCCGTATTAGCTTCTAATGGCCCGCCGCCAGAGGCCGTGGAGGCATACGTGTCTGGGTCCACTAACTCGTTCTTCAGGTTGGAGATCCGGTGGGCCATGCTTTTGGGGGGGAACCGTTTGGGGTCCAAACCCAGTTCTTGGGCAATCATGGTGATCAGCCGCAACGAATCCTGGGCATCATAAATTGAGAAAGACTTTTTCAACCCCAGACGTTCCGCTTCCCGGCGCAGTACCCGTACGCAAGCCGAGTGAAAAGTGGACACCCACATGTACCGGGCGGATTCCCCCACTAGCTCCGCCACCCGCTCCTTCATCTCTGCTGCGGCCTTGTTGGTAAAAGTGATGGCCAGAATCTCCCCCGGCCGCGCCCGCCCGGATGCCAGCAGATAGGCGATACGCCGGGTTAAGACCCGGGTTTTGCCGGAACCCGCCCCCGCCACTATCAACAACGGCGTACCCGTGTGAGTTACGGCAGCTTTCTGTTCGGCGTTCAAATCCTCCAACAAACGTTGGGTTTCTTCCGCTGTTGCTCCGTCATGGTCTTTAGGCACATCCCAAGCCGAGGGCATCAACGAGGGCAGCCGCGTCAAATCAATCAGCGCAGGTTGGTTCTGTTCCATAGGGCCCCCAGCCTAAAGCACCGCACTGTCACTCCCCACTCATCCCAGACACCCGAGGAGCTCACCCCACAAAACCTTCTCCCTACGGTCGAATCTTTTTCGAGGACCCCGAGGAGCTCACCCCACAAAATCTTCTCCCTACGGTCGAATCTTTTTCGGGGACCCCGAGGAGGAAAAACTTGGACGTAAATGTCAAAGTTTCTTCACCTCTAGTGGGACTAGTGGCGTGTCTCTGTTAATTGTTTGGTGTTAGTTGGGGGTAGAGGTGGATCAGTTGGGTGCGGGCGT
>JAISMT010000075.1 GCA_031276585.1 Bifidobacteriaceae bacterium | reverse complement strand
TGCGTGAGAGACATCTTTCGGATCGCACAGGAGCGGTGAGTACCAGAGTCGGAAATTTCTAGACAATTCGGATTTATCTTCCCAGAAGTTGTAGCTCCGAGAGACCTCGAGGAAGTAGTAAAGATTTTCAGGTAACTTAGGGGTATTTAGGCGAATAAATAAGTCGTCGTTTGCCTGGGCATCGAACGTAGACGGAATAACATAGACTTTTGATACATGTAAACGTCGAAGATGGGCCCAGCTTGCCATGGCGTATCCACTCCGAGACCGGGCCAGTGGCAGGCCCACGATTAATACCGCGCCGCTCCGCGCTAACGGTTCTGGAAGCGTGAGGAACTTAGCCAAAACGGCACGGCACGCATCCTCCCGCAGAAATGTCGTATCGGGTAAGTGTGTTACACGAGTACGGGTTAAATCGGTCCCTATTGCGCCACCGCCATCCAAAACGTCGATTATCATGAGACCCCGCAGTGGAAGGCCTAAGGACAGGTTCATATGCCCATTGGTACTTAGTCCCAGTAGCCCCAACCAGTAGTTCTGCTTAGGTGACGAGACAAGGAAACCGTTGGAGAATAGGTACACATCTAGTGGAGTTGTATCGAATCGAGGCGAATAAGCTGAGAGTAACAGCCAGCGGCATGCACTAAACGGTGATGGTGAAAGGCTGTGCCATGCTATCGAGTTATGAGGGAATCCGGGCTGGTCCAGGGACACGTGGTCCTGCGTGTAGGTTACCGATGGAATTGATGCGTAATACAGGGAGGTCCAGCTCTTTTGCTTAGTCAGCTTAGTTTGAGTCCTCTTAGAAAGCCGGACAACGACCGTTGTGCCAACGTCGCACTGGCTTACACGGACTACGTCTATAGGGCCAGGTTCGCGCGTGAGCGTAAATCGGTAACCGGTCTGGTCTTTCATGTGGCGGGTGGTCACTGTGGCTGAATCACCCAGAAGAAAAGTCGCCATGACTCCGATCCCGAAGTGGCCGGTGCGAGCCACCTTGAATTTCCCGTCCTCATCGGTGTAATTCTCCCTCCAAGCTGGGCTCCAACGGTAGGAAGAGCCTGCCACTAGGAAGTACTCGCGGATCACTTCTTCGGTCATGCCCACGCCGTCATCGGTCACGGTCAATGTTCCCGTTTCAGTGTCTAAATCGATTCGCACAGAGCCTTCAAAGCCTGATTCCATAACGGTACGTTCACGGCAGGCGTCAACCGCATTTTGGATCAGTTCCCTCACGCCGCAAATCGGATCATCACCGTAAAGCGGGCCCACCATCAGCTTGACAATGTCGGCATCGGCCTTGAGCGTCATTTCCTTGGTAACGAAACGCTTGTTGTATTGACGGATGGCTTCGGGTCTGAGCATAGGGGCATCTACTCGATGGACGGTTAACCGGCAAGCACCGTGATACTTCTCCATTAGTACCGCCCAAGAGGTGTCCAATTCCTTTTGAACATCTGTGATCCAAGTTTTGATCTTCCGGAAGGTGTGGCCGTCATCCGGGCGCGCATCCACCCGAAATTCCTGGAGATCCAAGTCAATGCAGTGTGAGTAAATGGCCTGATTCCATTCAAACTCGGTCTGCGAAATCGGTGACCGGGGGTCCTGTAAACGCAGCCACAATTCGGGAGCACGGTCCCGTTCCGCATGCATGTAATCACCCAAACGGAGCAGCGCCATTAGGTAATAAACAGGGATGCTGCCAAAGCACTGTGTCTTGGGGTTGAAGGGCGGCACGCAATGTCCCTCCAGATGCGCTTGTGTGTCCCGCAACGCCATACCGTGGCTTCGGGCAATCAGTCCAACAAGGTTCCTGGCATACGGATCGCAGCGGTTACCGAGCAAATCGGTGTCTGTGGCACCGGGGAATCCGTGCACAGCAATTTGGTGGGCCAGCCGGGGATGGTGTTTACGCAGAAACTCGCCGTAAACCATCCGGTGTTTTAGCTCAGAAGACAACTCATTGGGCAAAACGGTCAGCGGTTCCGCCGAACCAAAGGCATCCATCAACTCCCGGTCACTATAACGTTGGAGCCGCTTTCGGTAGACCTGCCATTCTTGATTCCACGTTGAGGTGTCCAAGGCTGGCATCGGATCCGACTGCTCACCGAACAACAGCCTAGCCAGCCCGTCAGGTTGGATGAACATTCCGAGATCATGTAGGGCGATAGCGGCAGTTAACACCTCAAGAGTCTCAGCCGCGCTGCCATCCCTATCTAATTGATCCAGCGTTTCGTTAGGCATCAATTTGTCAGCCAGTCGCAGTACGGCATCAATGTGGTCTTGCCCATGGATCGTATAGTTCGAGAAGAACTCCTGATGCCACTTGGCCAGAACCGTTTCGACTTTCTCAAGGAACTCGTAAACCCAAGAACCTTTTGGTAAGCGCTCGTCCCACCTCGGTGGAATCGCGGTTTGGACGGTGGTCACCGGGCCTCCTGGGGCGCGAAGTGGCAGGGGAATACCTCTAATGCTACGCGTTGCGTCAAATAAACCGGGCCGCCCTGTCTATCGATCAGCAGCCCGGAGCCCGGTGCGGCGTTGGCCAGCCCGAGCTGACGCCCTGTGTAAACACCCGCTAGCGAGTTCAAGCCACTGTACGGTGTTGGTGGGGTGTGTAACTATTTGACCTCGAAATGTATTTGGATCGTTTTGAGGTCAATTTGGTACAACGACCATTTACCCCATGACCAACCAGATAACCTATTACTTCTTCCACCAGCCTAAACGCAAGCTCGCTAATCGGAGCCACTGTACGGTGTTGGTGGGGTGTGTAACTATTTGACCTCGAAATGTATTTGGATCGTTTTGAGGTCGATTGTGTACAGGGGTGAGTTGGGGTGGGTTTGGGTTGCCGGAACTCTATGTGGTTTACCTGCGTAAACGGCGGAACTTCGGGTAGGGCAAGCGCACGGCGTCAGCCGCCCCGAGCCTGGCACGGCATCGGCCAGCCCGAGCCGAAGCCCTGCAGCTCGGAATCAGCCCAAACCTACCCCAGGATCAACTCAGCGGTTTGATGCGCTATCTCGTATTCCTCGTTAGTGGGGGTGACCCAGACTTGGGTGCGGGAGGTATCGGTTGAGATCAAGCTCAGGCCTCGCGCATTCTGGTTGCGGACGGGGTCTAGTTCCACGCCGAACCCTTCCAAACCGCTGAGGGCAGCGGCCCGGCTCAACGGATCGTTCTCACCGATGCCGGCGGTGAAAGCGATGGCATCCACTCGTCCTAGTTGGGCGCAATAGCCGCCCAGATATTGGCGCAGCCGGTGGGTAAAGACATCAAAAGCCAGCTCAGCGGCCGGGTCACCTTCGCGGATCGCTTTGTGAATATCTCGCACATCTAGCGAACCGCACATCCCCAACAAACCGGACTTCTTGTTCAACAAGGTGTCCACTTGGTCAATATCCAAGCCAGCTTCCCGGACCAGGTGGAACACGATGGCCGGGTCAATGTCACCGCAGCGGGAACCCATGACCAGCCCTTCCAGCGGGGTCAACCCCATGGAAGTTTCCACGGAATGTCCCTCCCGGACGGCCGTGATGGAGCAACCGGAACCAATCTGCACCGTGATCAGGTTGGTTTCCTCAACGGGGCGGCCCATTGCGCGGGCCGTCTCGTGGGCCACGTACTGGTGGGAGGTGCCGTGGAAGCCGTAACGCCGGATGCGGTATTGGTGGGCTAAATCCGGGTCGATGGCGTAGGTATAAGCAGCGGAGGGCAACGTGGCGTGGAAAGCGGTATCAAACACCGCTACCTGCGGTAGTTCGGGGAAAGCGGCCCGGGCGGCTTCAATGCCTTGAATATTGGCCGGATTGTGTAGGGGAGCTAGCGGGGAAAGTTCCACAATCCGAGCCATGACCGCTGGGGTCACCAGGGTGGCGGCCGTGAACTCATCGGCGCCTTGCACCACCCGGTGCCCTACCCCCACTAGGCCCACTTGGTTCAGGTCTGGGCCGTACTTGGCGAACAGTTTCAATACTCCCCGCAGCCCCGCCGTGTGGTCCGGAATGGGGAACTCTACGCTGTGTTTTTCTTCCCCCGTCTTATGGGTCAGTGGACGGAGCGCTTCCCCAATCCGTTCCACTATGCCGCTGGCTAGGGCTTCACGGGTCTCAATGTCTACCAGCTGGTATTTGATGGAAGATGA
>JAISMT010000065.1 GCA_031276585.1 Bifidobacteriaceae bacterium | reverse complement strand
GACCATCGCTGACCTTTCCGTTGCCACTAACAGTGGTCAAATCAAAACTGGCGCCCCAGCTCGTGGCGAACGGATCAACAAATACAACCAGTTGCTCCGGATTGAAGAACAATTGGGCGATGCCGCTCTCTACGCTGGTAAGACCGCCTTCCCGCGTTTCACCAGCTAGTTTTTAGTGGTTTGGGCCCGGCGGCGAAAGCCGCCGGGCGTCTCACCGGTTAACCGCACCAGTTGGCGGGTCAGAGTAGGTTGGTCATAGAAACCAGCTTGAAGGGCCACTTCTGAGAGTGGCAGATCAGTTTCGGCTAGTAGGCGCATAGCTCGGTCCATGCGCTGTTGCAGCATGTATGCCTTAGGGGACAACCCAAAAATGCGGCGCATGTTGCGTTCCAGGGTGGCTATTGAGGTACCGGCCGCGGCCGCTAATTCAGCTACCGCCGGGAGGCGGGGTGTGGAGGCATCTAAAGCGGAACGGACCAATGCCAATGCTCGCTTCAACCCGGCGCCAATTTGATCGGACGAACCTAGGGTGGCTAGCTCGGTGGAAATAGTCACCACCCCTACGGCCGTTTTTCCGCGGGGGCTTTCCCGTACCACTGGCAGTTTGGTAGTTAAATGCCAAGCGGGTTGGCCGCCTTGGGCTCGGATTACCTCTAGCTCGCCGCGCAAAGGTTTACCGCTGGCCATTACTTCCGCATCTTGAGCTTCATAACGTTCTGCTAGATCCGGTAGAAACAGTTCGGCAGCGGTGCGTCCTAACACTTGGGCTCGGCTGCGGGCGGAGCTGCGCCGCACAAAAGCTTGGTTGACTTCCACATAGCGCCCGGCCGCGTCTTTGATGGCGAACATCACCCCTGGTAGTTCGCTCCAAAGGTCTAGCAATTCCTGGGTCAGGTCAATCCGGCCCAGTAAGGTCCCAGTGCTATCCGCTTTGTCGGAATTGTGCGTCATCTTGACGCGAATGATACAAGAACCCCTACCTTCAGGTAGGGCAAGCTTATGTAATGGCAAAAGACGCATCCACAGCTGCTAAACCCCCGGCCGTTGCCGTTACCCCGGATTCTCTAGTGGAACCCGCCATAGAACTGGCTCGCCGCTGGTCAGGGGCCACCGATACCAGAGCCTCTGCCAAAGAAGTGGCTTCTAACAAGATGCTGGCTCGCATGGTGCAAGACCAGGCGGGTTTGGATTTCACTATGGCTTTTGTGGACCGGGTGGCCCGCCCGGAAGATACTCAGGTGGCCGCTCGGGAGCTGCGTAAGCTGGCCACCAGCGGGAATATTCCTGATTTCATTTCTAAGCCGGACCGTTTTTTGGTGGCCGTAGGTGGGCGGATGGCGCCGTTGTTACCAGGGTTGGCTATGCCGTTAGCGCGGGCTCGGTTGCGCCAGATGGTAGGTCACCTGGTGGTCGATGCCGCGGACCGTCCGCTGTCCCGCCATATTGAAAGAGCCCGGGCGGCCGGTTACCGGCTTAACTTGAATCTCTTGGGGGAAGCGGTATTGGGGGAGAAGGAAGCCCGTAAACGCCTCGACCGCACCATTGCTTTGGTGCGCCGCCCCGACGTGGACTATGTGTCTATCAAGATTTCTTCCCTAGCCAGCCAGCTGGTGACCTGGGACCGAGCCGGTTCGGTGGCCCGCATTTTGGAACATTTGCGGCCTTTGCTGCAGGCGGCTGGGGCGGCTGGCACTTTTGTAAACCTGGACATGGAGGAATATCGCGACCTGGATTTGACTCTGGATGCGTTCCGCCAAGCGTTGTTAGATCCGGAATTTTTGCAACTGGAAGCCGGGATTGTGATCCAGTGTTATTTGCCGGATGCGTTGGGCGCTATAGAACAGTTGGTGGCTTTTGCTCAGGAACGCCAAGCCGCGGGTGGTGCTGCCATCAAGGTGCGGTTAGTGAAGGGAGCCAATCTGTCCATGGAGCAGGTGGAATGCTCGCTACACGGCTGGGAACAGGCCATTTACCCCAGTAAGGAGGCGGTGGATGCCAACTATGTGCGGGTACTGGCTTGGGTGTTACGCCCCGAGCGGCTTCAGAACTTGCGAGTGGGGGTGGCCGGGCACAACTTGTTCCATTTGGCTTTGGCTCATCTGTTGGCCCAAGGCCGGGGGGTTAGTGAGGCGGTGGAGTTTGAAATGTTGCAGGGTATGGCCCCGGCTCAAGCCGATGCCGTCAAAGACACCACGGGCGGAGTGTTGTTTTACACCCCTGTGGTGGCGGCGGAAGATTTCGATGTCGCTATCTCTTACCTGGTGCGCCGCTTAGAAGAGAACGCCGCGCCCCAGAACTTTTTGCACCAGTCTTTCGCTCCCGTGGCAGATCCCTTAGCGTTGGCAGAAGCCGGTTTCCGGCAATCGGTATTGGACCGGGAGAAGTATTCGCTGTCTCCCCGCCGGGGGCAGGTAACACCACCTCCAGCGGAAGGGTTTTATAACCAGCCAGATTCTGATGCCGCCGTGCAGTCCCAGCGTGATTGGGCGTTGGCGGCCTTAGCCGCCACCCCGCCGGAACTGGTTTTACCGGTGTTTACCGAGGTGAGCCAGGTGGATGAGGCTGTGCACCGGGCGGCCGAGTTGAGCGGTTCTTGGGCAACTACCCCGGTAGGGGAGCGGGCCCGAGCTTTACGAGCGGCCGCTGATGCTCTCAACGCTCACCGAGGTGACCTGCTGACCATCATGGCGCATGAAGGTGGTAAAACCGTGGCAGAAGCTGACCCAGAGATCAGCGAAGCGGTAGATTTTGCCCGCTATTACGCACTCAGTGCGGAACAAACTTTGCAGCAGCCGGGTTTGGTGTTCAAACCTTCTAAAGTGACGGTGGTTATCCCGCCTTGGAACTTCCCGGTGGCTATTCCAGTGGGCGGCATTATGGCGGCTTTGGCAGCCGGTTCAGCGGTGCTAGTGAAACCGGCTACTGCTACCCGGCGTTGTGTGGAGGTAGCGGCGGCTGCCATTCAAGAGGGCTTACGGGCGGCAGGCGCGGACCCCGATTTGCTGCAAGTGGTCCATGTGGCGGGCCGGGAGCTAGGCCAACGTCTGGTGACCCATCCCGAGGTGGAAACGGTGGTATTGACCGGTTCTATAGAGACCGCCGCGTTGTTTGCCGGGTGGCGCCCGGAGTTGAACTTGTTGGCGGAAACGTCCGGCAAGAACGCCATCATCACTACCCCTTCCGCTGATCTAGATTTAGCGGTGGCGGATCTAGTGAAGTCCGCTTTTGGGCACGCCGGGCAGAAATGTTCGGCGGCTTCTTTAGGCATTTTGGTGGGTTCGGTGTACCGTTCGCGGCGTTTTTTAGGACAGTTAGCCGATTCCGTCCGGTCGCTTAGCGTAGGCCCCGGTTGGGAGGTTTCCACCACTATGGGACCAGTGATTGAGGTCCCTAGCGAGAAACTACGGCGGGGACTCACCCAATTGGATCCGGGTGAAAAGTGGTTGGTGCAACCCCGGCAGTTAGATGATTCGGGCCGGCTGTGGTCTCCGGGTCTCAAAGTGGGAGTAACACCGGGTTCTTGGTTCCACCTCACCGAATGTTTTGGCCCCGTACTGGGATTAATGGAAGCGCGAGACTTAGATCACGCCATTGAACTGCAAAATGCCACCGCATTTGGGTTGACGGGCGGTATTCATTCCCTGGATGCAGCAGAAGTGGAACAGTGGTTAGACCAGGTGGAAGTGGGGAACGCCTATGTGAACCGGCACATTACGGGCGCCATCGTGCAACGTCAACCGTTTGGTGGCTGGAAAGCCTCCGCTATAGGTCCAGGCGCTAAAGCCGGCGGCCCCAACTATGTGGCCGAGTTCGGGGTTTGGACTGAAACTGAACCCCCGGCAGATTGGGATGCTTGGTTAGAGCAAGCCAAACTCTCAGATCAAACCGCTTGGGCGGAGGAATTTGGGCGGGAACATGACCCTTCCGGGCTGCGGGTAGAAGCCAATGTGTTCCGTTACCGGCCGGTGCCGCGCTATACCGTGCGGGTGGGGGAAAGCGCCAATGAACACCAAGTGCAGCGGGTGTTGGCGGCGGCAGCCCGAGCTGGGGTACCTACGGTGGTTTCCCGGTGGGGCGAGGAAACCCATGAGGCCTTTGCTCACCGGGTGCAAGAAAGTGAACTAGGGGGGCGTATCCGAGTGGTGGGCCGCGCTCCCGGCCTACGGGAAGCTGCTGCTACTCGTTTAGGTGAGGTCACCATCTTGGATCAGCCGGTGACTGGTTCTGGGCGCCGCGAACTCTTGAACGTATTGCACGAACAGGCCTTGTCTATCACCAAACACCGCTTCGGTCACGTTTCGGACTAGTGCACTTTCCTCGGGGTGGGCCGTTGGCGTATTTCCTCGGGGGCCTCGTAAAAGATCTGAGCGTAGCGAAGAGATTTTTTGCGAGGTGAGCTTATAACCCTTGCCAGGGGGGTTTGCTGGCGTAAGTGTGCCGGTAGTAGGGCGCTAGTTGGAGGCGTAAGGCGGCAGCATCGTCTAACAAAACCGTGGCATGGGGGTGGAACTGTAAAACCGAGGCCGGCCATAGCGCGCTGACTCCGCCTTCCACCATTTGGTGTACCGCTTCCGCTTTATTGCGCCCCAACGCCATCAACACCACGTGCCGAGCTTCCATGATGGTGCCCAACCCTTGGGTCAAAACGTGGCGCGGCACCAGCGACTGGTCACCGCCGAAGAAACGGGCGTTGTCGGCCACCGTCTGAGGGGTGAGGGTCTTGATGCGAGTGCGGGAAGCCAAGGAAGAACCGGGTTCATTGAAAGCAATGTGCCCATCGGAGCCGATCCCTAGAATCTGTAAATCCACCCCACCGGAGTCCCGAATGGCCTGCTCGTAAGCGACGCAAGCGGCAGCGGGTTGGGCGGCGCTGCCATCGGGACCTTGCACCGCCCCGGGAGCAAAGTCCACGCGAGAAGCAATCTCACGTTCAATCACGTTGCGGTAGCGTTCCGGGTGTTCCTCCGGTAAGCCCACATATTCGTCCAACATGAAGGCCCGGGCTTGGGCAAAACTAATGCGTCCGGCTTGGAAACGCTGCGCCAGCTCGTCATATAGAGCCAGAGGAGAAGAACCGGTAGCCAAACCCAGCACCGCACTTGGCTGGCGGTTCAACAACGCTTCGATGGCGTCCGCAGCGGCCTGCGCAATTTGTTCTTGGCTCGGGAGGATCACAACTTCCATAGGTTTATTCTGCCTTTTCTACCTTTTGCGGCCTTCAGCCTTTGACTGCACCGGCTACCAGACCGGAAGTCATCCGGCCCTGCACCAGTAAGAAGAACACAATTACGGGGACCGCCACCAGCGTGGAAGCCGCCATCACTTGGCCCCAATCAATCTCGTGTTGGGAGGATTGCTGAATGAATCCGCGGAGCCACAGCGGCAGGGTTTTGGTTTCGCCTTGAAGCAACACCAAAGCCACGGTGAACTCATTCCAAGCCTGTAAGAATGCATACACCCCCGAGGCGACTAAGCCGGGCGCCAACAACGGGAAGGTGATGCGGAAGAAGGCTTGAGTACGGCTCAAACCATCCACCATGGCGGCTTCCTCCAGATCGGCGGGAATACCCGCCACAAAGCCCCGCAACATCCAGACCGTGAACGGCACCACTGCCGCCACGTAGATCAGAGACACGCCAATCACAGTGTTGAGCAACCCGAGGTCCCGGATCATGGAGTATTGGGCTAAGAACAAACCTTCAGCGGGCAGCATCTGAATAAACAGCACCGCCAGTACAAAGGACTTGCGGCCTTTGAACCGGTAACGGGAAATAGCTAGTGCCGCTAAAAAGGCAAACAGTAAAGTGAAGACCACTGTGATCAGGGTGATTAGCAGGCTCATACGGAGTGCGGCACTAAAGTTCCCTTCCGAGAACACCAGTTTGAAGTTGGTTAAGCTGCCGCCTAAAGGCAGGAAGGTGGGGGTGGCTCCGTTCAACTTGGTGTTGGGTAAGAACGCCGAGTTGATCATCCAGTACACCGGAAACACCCAGATCAGGGCTACCAGCAAGGCAAAAACCGAAGCTAGTATCCGTCCAATTTTGCGCCATAGACCAGGCATCAGATGGCCTCCTCTTTCATTAGCGAACGTACATAAGGCCACGCTGCAATAATGGTGATGATCAGCACAAATACCGACATAGCGGCGGCCATGCCAAAGTGATTAGCACCCACGCCCTCCCGGTAAATATAGGTGCCTAATAGGTCAGTTTGGGAAGCGAAAGAACCCCGGTCCTGCAGCATTCGGATCTGGGTGAACACCCGCAGATCCCAGATGATCTGCAACAGCAACACAATCATCAATACGGGGCGCACCATGGGAATCACTATGAGGCGGAAACGCTGCCACCAGGTGGCGCCATCCAATTGAGCGGCTTCTAGGACCTCACCAGAAACTTGGGTTAGCCCGGCATACAGCGAGAAAGCCACAAATGGCACCGACATCCAAACGATGATTACGGTAGCCACAAAGTAGAAAGAAAGCGGGCTCTCAAGCCAGTTGTGGTGGGAGTATTGCTCTGCCCCCAAGTGAACCAATAGCCAGTTGATAGTGCCGTGGTTCCAGTCAAACAACCAGTTCCATACGGTCATTACGGCCACCACTGGCATGGCCCAGGCCAACAACAAACCAATTTGCAAGATCAAGCGGACCGCTTTAGGCACCGCTGTCATCAAGGTGGCTAGCCCGGTGCCTAGTCCTACCGTCAAAAAAGCGTTGACCAGGCAGAAGAGCACAGAGCGGATTACCACCATCCAGGTGTCCGATGTAGTGACAATTGTCACGTAGTTATCAAGGCCAGCAAATTCAGCTGGTTTCCCAAACTGTTGGGCCAAGCCAAACTCTTTGAAAGAGGTCACGAACTGCCAACCCACTGGATAAGCCAAAGCCGTCAGAAGGATGGCTACCGCAGGGAGAATTAATAGATAAGGCGTCCAGTGAAAACGTTTGCGGGTTTTGGTGGGTGGGGACAGCTTGAGTTGAGCGCGAGTTGCCGGGGCTGGCGGTATTACTTTCTCCGCGTTAGGTGCGGCGGAACCTGGCGGGACTGCATCGTCCAAATTTGACACCAAGGCCTCCAATGTTTGGTTCGGGTATTCAGACCCTGGCGGATCTGAAAAACTGGTTAAAGGATATTTAGGTTTGGGGCTACGTGACAGGCGAACCCGGGACAGGTCAACTGGGGCGGGTAAATCCTGCTCGGTCTA
>JAISMT010000031.1 GCA_031276585.1 Bifidobacteriaceae bacterium | reverse complement strand
CACGGTCTACCGTTACCTGAGTCAGATCCGCGAATAGTGGGTGTGCAGTCTCAGCGTGTCAACGTGAAGAAGCCAGCCCGGAATGTACTTGGCGCGCTGCCGGTACCGCTCACCAGCCGGATCGGCAGCGGCGGCAATAAGCGCATTGTTACGCTGTCAGTGGTTGGTGGCAGAGTGGTGAGCGATGTTATCTAGCGGTCTTCTACCCGATTGGTTTGCACCCAGCACGCAAGCCTGGTTCGCAGCTGCTTTCGAGGCCCCCACCGCTGCCCAGTTGGGAGCCTGGCAAGCCATCCACCGGAACCAACACACTCTGGTAGTGGCACCCACCGGCAGCGGTAAAACTCTGGCGGCGTTCCTCTCGGCCCTCGACCGCCTGGTAAACCAACCGGTACCGGAAGCCCTCGAACAGCGTTGCCGGGTGGTTTATGTCTCACCCTTGAAGGCTTTAGCCACCGATGTAGAACGTAATTTGCGGGCTCCATTAGCCGGAATTTCGCACCAAATGGTGGCCCAAGGCAGCGCGGCCCCCCAGGTCAAAGTGGGAGTACGCACCGGAGATACTCCGGCTAAAGAACGCCGCAGTTTTGGTGCTAAACCGCCCGACATTTTGATCACCACCCCGGAATCCTTGTTTTTGGTGCTTTCTTCGAGCGCTCGGGCAGGGTTAGCCGGCGTGGACACGGTGATCCTAGACGAGGTTCACGCTTTGGCCGGCACCAAACGCGGAGCCCATTTAGCGCTGTCTCTGGAACGGTTGGATGCGCTGTTGAAGGCACCCGCTCAACGGGTGGCACTTTCAGCTACGGTACGCCCAGTGCCAGAGGTGGCTCGTTTTGTGGGAGGCGCGGTGCGGGAAGGGCGGCGGTCAGTTGAGGTGGTGCAACCGCCGCAGTCCAAAGTGATAGACCTAAAAGTCCAGTTGCCGGTGGAAGATTTAACCGATCTCAGCGCCAGCCCTTCCACCCAAAACCTGGGCTATGGGCCCAGTCCTCACCCCAATAGTGAACACCCGCCTCCGGTTTTCGATGCCGCGGGGGACACCACCGGAGGCGGCTCCATTTGGCCTCGTGTACACCAGGCGGTAGTAGACCAAATTTTGGCCCACCGTTCCACTTTGGTGTTCACCAATTCGCGGCGAGCCGCGGAACGGCTAGCGGCTCGCATTAACCAGGAATACGCGGAACGGCTTAGCGGCCAATCTTTGGACCCGTCGGCCGTCCAAACTTCGGATCAGGCCAGTGGCGCCAGTACGGCCCTAGCCGTAGATTACGAAATCGCGTTAGCGCACCACGGTTCGATGAGCCGCGAACGCCGCCGCCACATTGAGAACCAGCTCAAAGCCGGTCTTTTACCAGCGGTGGTAGCAACTTCTTCTCTGGAGTTAGGGATTGACATGGGGGCCATTGACTTGGTGATCCAAGTCAGTGCACCGCCTTCAGCAGCGGCCGGGTTACAGCGGGTGGGCCGGGCTGGACACCAGGTGGGGGCTGTGAGTCAGGGGCTGATTTACCCTGTCTTTCGGGGGGATTTAATCCCTGCCACTGTGACCGCTCAACGGATGCGCGAAGGGCTGATTGAGGCTATCCGGATCCCGGCTAACCCGCTGGATGTATTGGCCCAGCAAATCGTAGCCATGGTGGCGATGGAACCGTGGACGGTGGACCGGTTAGCGGAAGTGGTGCGCGGTGCGGCACCCTACCAAGATTTGGGCGAGCGATCCCTAGAGGCGGTTTTGGACATGCTCTCGGGCCGTTACCCCTCCACTGATTTGGCTGAACTGAAGCCGCGCCTGGTGTGGGACCGGGACAGCGGTGAATTGACTGCCCGGCCGGGTGCGGCCTATTTGGCGCGGGTTAGCGGGGGCACTATTCCAGACCGGGGCTTATACGGGGTTTACCTGGCCGGAGAGCAAGCTGATCCTAAAAGTGCCAAACGGGTGGGGGAATTAGATGAGGAAATGGTCTACGAATCCCGTGTGGGAGATACCTTTACGTTGGGTTCTTCCACTTGGCGCATCCATCAGATCACCCCCAATGCGGTTTATGTCACCCCGGCACCTGGTTTACCGGGACGGTTACCGTTCTGGAGGGGGGAAGGCCCCGGACGGCCGTGGGAATTAGGGCAAGCTGTGGGCCGTTTTATTCGGCAAATAGCAGCTTTGAGTTCAGACCGAGCCCGCCAACAACTGGAAGAGCAAGGTTTAGACGCGTGGGCGGCCGCTAATTTGGTTTCCTATTTAGAGGAACAACGGCAAGCCGCCGGTTTTTTACCAGATGATAAAACTTTGGTGGTGGAACGTTTCCCGGATCAGTTGGGTGATACCCGCATTATGATTCACTCACTGGCGGGCGGGCCGGTAAACGGTGCTTGGGCGGCAGTACTTTCCGCCCGCATGCAGGAAAGCTATGGTTTAGACGCCCAAGTGATGCCCCATGATGACGGGATTATGCTCCGTTTACCGGAAACCGCAAAAGAAACTGACCTAGACCTCTTTTTGCCTTCCGATGACGTCCCGGCATTGGTCACGGCAGCTATTTCGGGAACGGGGCGTTTTGCGGCGCGTTTCCGAGAAGCCGCGGCTCGGGCTTTAGTGTTGCCTCGAGCAGCACCCGGGAAACGGCAACCGCTTTGGCAACAACGCCACCGGGCCCAACAATTACTGGGGCTAGCTGCCCAATTCCAAGACTTCCCTTTGGTGCTGGAAGCGATCCGAGAAACACTGCAAGATGATTTCGATGTCCCCGCTTTGGTGGAATTGATGCGGGGGGTAGAACAACGCCAAATTCGGGTAGTGCAAGTCCAGACCCCGGCCGCCTCTCCTTTTGCCGCTTCAGTGGCTTTTGGCTATACCGCCCAGTTTTTGTACGATGCCGATGCCCCGTTAGCGGAAAAACGGAGCGCTGCCCTGAGCCTTGATCCCGCAATGTTGGCCGAATTATTAGGTTCGGGCCCAGCCAGTGACTTAGCCGAGCTGTTAGATCCAGAAGTGGTTTTAGCACTGGATACCGAATTAGCCCGCACCACACCACTACGGCAAGCCACCAGCGCGGAGGCTTTAGCTGATTTACTGCAAACTTTAGGCCCCTTGAATGCCGAGCAGGTGGAACAGTCCTCAGCCGGGCCGGGGCGGCAATGGCTGGATCAACTAATGGCCGCCCGCCGGGTGATGGAAGTACGGTTGGGCGGCCAAACCCGCTGGGCCGTAGTGGCCGATGCCGCTGCCCTCCGCGATGGTCTGGGGGTGGCATTGCCGCAGGGACTACCGGAGGCCTTCTTGACTCCGGTATCAGACCCATTGGGCGCTTTGATCAGGCGTTATATTCGGAATCACGGCCCGTTCACAGCTGCTCAGTTGGCGGAAAATTTGGGGCTGGGAATTGCGGTGGCGGAACGTGAACTGGATGCTCTGGCCGGGCGCAGCGCGGTACGGCGGGGGCGGCTCCGTCCCAGTGCAGCGGGTGGAACCGGCGGACCAGACTACTGCGATCCGGAAGTGTTAACCCGGTTGCGCCGCCGCTCTCTGGCCGCGTTACGCCGCCAGGTAGAGCCGGTAGAAGGACCCGTTTTGGCGGCTTTTGCCCCTATTTGGCAACAAGTAGACCGGCTTAGGGGAGCCGATGCCGTGTTGGCGGCAGTCACTGGCCTGGCGGGTGCAGCGATTCCCGCGTCCGCAGTGGAATCACTGGTTTTACCCGCCCGGGTAGCGGACTATGCGCCGGCGGCTCTGGATGAGTTAATTGCCGCCGGCGAGGTGGCTTGGGTAGGTGAAGGCCGCAACGGCACAGCTGATGGCACCGTGCGTCTGCTGGTCTTAGACACGCCAGATGCGGTATTAGCCGAGGTGGAACCACCAGTACCGGATTCCGTGGCTGCCCAACTGTTAAGGGAGCTGATGGGTGGGGGCGCCTTTAGACCTTTCGAGTTAGCAGAACGAATAGGGGTGCCTGTAGGGGCCCCTGAGCTGCGGACTGCGTTGTGGGATCTGGTGTGGGGAGGCTGGGTCACAGCGGATTCTTGGGCACCATTGCGAGCCTTTTTGACTGGAGGTAAACCCGCGCACCGGGTAGCCCGCCGCCCACCCCGGGGGCGGGCCTGGTCCCGCCGGGCTACCAACGGAATGGACCAAACAGCAACCCGAATGAGTCCCGTAGATCCACAACTAGCGGGCCGCTGGGGTTTGGCCCCCACGCCAGCCGCCCGGGGTGAGCAGGTGGGTACCGAATCACGTTTAGCCGCCACCGCTGCAGCCCTGTTGGAACGCTACGGTGTGGTGACCCGGGGTGCAGCCGCTATAGAAACCGCCTTCGCGCAGATCTACCCGGCGTTAAGTGCGTTGGAAGAGGCTGGAGCGGTGCGCCGGGGCTATTTTGTGGAGCATCTAGGCGGTTCACAGTTTGCTTTACCACCAGTACCGGACCAGCTGCGGGCGGCGGCAGAGTTCAACGGCACAGTGGTGTTAGCTGCCACTGATCCAGCCAACGTTTACGGCGCTGCCCTACCCTGGCCGGAACACCAGGGAACTAACCGACCGGGCCGCAAAGCCGGAGCGACTGTAGTGCTGGTAGATGGCAAGCTGGTGTTCTATCTGGAACGGGGTGGACGCACCGTGTTGTCGTTTGAATCTGAACCCGCCCGGCTCCGCCGGGCGGCCCAAGCGTTAGCCCAAACCGTAGACCAGGGCCGCTTAGGTTCGTTGAAAATAGCCCGTATAGATGGCCAAGATGCGCTCCACGCCCAATCCCAGTTGGCGCCATCGGCCCACGCACTGGTGGAAGCTGGTTTCACGGTTACGCCAGCGGGCCTCACTAAACGGAGGCGTTAACGTGCCGGAAGGAGACATCTTGCGCCGCGCGGCCTTTCGGTTGAATCAGGTTCTAAAAGGAACTGAACTGACCTATTGCTTGTTCCGTTGGCCCGCTTTAGGGGGAGCCGATTTAACCGGGCAACAGGTTCTAAACGTCTGGGCCTACGGAAAGCACCTGTTGATGGATTTGGATTCCGGCTACACCTTCCGCAGCCATCTGCGAATGGATGGGGCTTGGTTGCTGGAAGCGGCGGAAGAGGGCCACCCGGTTGCCACTTCCCGGGCCCACGCCTGGACTACCAGAGCAGTCTTAGCTAATCAAAACTGGGTGGCTTTAGGCCATTTACTGGGTATGGCAGATTTGTTCCGGCCTGCGGCTTTACAAAGCGAACTGGGGCGGTTAGGGCCGGATTTAATGGCGGATGGTGTGGATTTAGAGATAGCCGCAGCCCGGGTATTAGATCAAGGCGAACGGGGAATTGGGGCCACTTTACTGGATCAACGGGTAATAGCCGGAATCGGAACCATCTATATGGCTGAATCTTTGTTTCATTGGCGAGTCCACCCTGAGCGACCTGCCAATCAAGTACCCCATCTCCCGGGCTTGTTAGCTAAAGCCCGGGAATTACTGTGGCGTTCAGTCAAGTCCCGCACTCCAACTGCTACTGGATTGACTATTCGGGGACAAACCACTTTGGTTCACGGACGCCACCGCTTACCTTGCCGCCGCTGTTCTACGCCTATACAAGTAACGCGGGTAGGAACTGCACCGCGGGACCGTCCGGCCTTTTATTGCCCTACTTGTCAGCCCAATTAAACGGCTGTTTTACCGTACTCCAGCCATGCGGTCACCAAACAGAGCATCCGGTGAATCCGGCACCCAATTGCTTTCTTGGGCAGCCAACCGCTCTGAAACTTCCCGCAACGTAACCCACAAAGGCAGTTCGAGAGCATCACAAATGGAGGCTAATAACTCTGAGCTGGCTTCCTTTTGGCCCCGTTCCACCTCGCTGAGATAACCCAGGGAAACCCGAGCCGCAGCTGAAACCTCACGGAGGGTGCGGTTCTGCCGCAGACGATT
>JAISMT010000026.1 GCA_031276585.1 Bifidobacteriaceae bacterium | reverse complement strand
TGTTTGTGGGTATGGCTGCCGGAACCTATTCGTCAATCTTCCTGGCTACCCCGCTGGAGGTAGCGTTACGCAACCGGGAACCCAAGATTCGGGAACACACGCAACGGGTTTTGGACCGGCGTACGGCTGCGGCCGCTGCTGGGCAGGACGATGGCGTAGGTTTAGCGGCGTTAGCCGGTTTGGGGGCCGTGCAAGCTGGGCGTCACCTTGGCGCCGGGGCCCAACCGCGTCGCAAATCCCGGTCCAAGAGGTAAAGCTGAGGCCGCGATGAGTTTAGAGGCCAACGCCCCGGTGTCTTCCCTGGTGGAAGCCCATGTACGTGATATTCCGGATTTCCCTAAACCTGGTGTGCTCTATAAAGACATCACACCGCTCCTCTCGGACGCTTATGCTTTTGGGCAGACGGTGCAATACCTAGGTGATCTGGTGGAACGGATGGGCGCCCAATTGGTGGTGGGGATAGAAGCTCGCGGATTCATTTTGGCGGCCCCCGCCGCTATGCACGCCGGTTTAGGGTTTGTGCCGCTCCGCAAACCCGGCAAACTGCCTGGAGTGACCCTGCGCGAGTCTTATGCACTGGAATACGGTGAAGCTACCCTAGAGATGCACGAGGATGCGATCCGTCCGGGCACCCGGGTGGTGCTTATGGATGACGTGTTGGCTACCGGCGGTACCGCAGCGGCTGCGGCTGAACTGCTGGAACGCTCCGGCGCGAAGGTAGTTGGTTTGTCTTTCCTCATGGAGCTGGCGTCTTTGAGGGGACGGGCTAAGCTGCCTGGACGCAACCTTGATTGCATCCTCACCGTTCCCTAAAGTACTAAGGACGGTGAAGCTTTGACGTTTGAGCTGAATTTCGGTTGTTTGGGGTCCACCGAAGACCTCCCCACCTGGAAGTCTCAAGGTGACTTGCGTGCCGTCCTAGACTTGGTTCATGGCAGACGCTGACACCACCACCGCAGACCGCACTGCGGCACCCGAAGTCAGCAGCCATACGGGGCCCCTGTCTTGGTTACCCGGCTTTAGAACTCATCCCGCTACTCCGGCCGCATTGGAGCCGGTGTTAGCGGGTTTACGGGCCTCTCACCCCAAAGCGTCTACGGAACTAGTGGAGCGTGCTTACGCTGTGGCAGAGCGGGTCCACGAAGGTCAGCGGCGCAAGAATGGTGAACCGTACATCACCCACCCGGTAGCGGTAGCTACTATCTTGGCGGAACTGGGACTCACGCCTTCAACTTTGGCGGCGGCTTTGCTGCATGACACGGTAGAGGACACGCCGTATTCCTTGGAAGATCTCAAAGAAGAGTTTGGGGATGAGATTGCACTGTTGGTGGATGGTGTAACCAAACTAGACAAAGTGGTGTTCGGTGATGCGGCTCAATCTGAGACGGTGCGCAAAATGGTGGTGGCCACTGCCAAAGATATTCGGGTATTGCTGATTAAATTGGCGGACCGCTTGCATAACGCCCGTACGTGGAAATACGTCCCGTCCGCCGCTGCAGAGAAAAAAGCCCGCGAAACGTTAGAAATTTATGCACCTCTGGCTCACCGGTTGGGTATGAACACCATCAAGTGGGAGCTAGAAGACCTATCTTTCGCTACCTTGCATCCCCGGGTCTACGAGGAAGTGGTCCGGGTGGTAGCCGAGCGGGCTCCGGCTCGTGAGGAATACTTGCGGGTGGTATCGGAACAGGTCAAAGCGGATCTAAGAACTTCCAAGATTAAAGCGATAGTGACCGGACGGCCTAAACACTATTACTCCATTTACCAGAAAATGATTGTTCGGGGCCGTGACTTCGCGGATATCTATGACTTGGTGGGAGTTCGGATTTTAGTAGATACGGTACGGGATTGTTATGCCGCATTAGGAGCTATGCACGCGCGGTGGAACCCAGTGCCAGGGCGGTTCAAAGATTACATCGCTATGCCTAAATTCAACATGTACCAATCACTGCACACTACGGTGATAGGGCCATCCGGTAAGCCGGTAGAAATTCAAATCCGAACCCATGAGATGCACCGGCGCAGTGTCTATGGTGTGGCTGCCCACTGGAAATACAAAGAAGGCGTGAACTCTAAAAATCCTTCCGGTACCGGTGTGACTGAGATGGATTGGTTACGTCAACTAGTGGAATGGCAGCGTGAGACGCAAGATCCAGGTGAATTCTTGGATTCGTTGCGTTATGAGATTGGTAGTTCTGAGGTTTACGTATTTACCCCTAAGGGTGACGTGTTAGCGCTGCCGGCCGCTGCTACACCGGTTGACTTTGCTTATGCCGTCCACACTGAAGTAGGTCACCATACGGTGGGGGCCCGGGTCAATTCCCGTTTAGTGGCTTTAGATACCGAATTGCAGACCGGTGACGTGGTGGAGATTTTCACCTCTAAATCCCCGGATCAGGGTCCTTCCCGGGATTGGCTCGCTTTTGTGAAATCTCCCCGGGCGCGCAATAAGATCCGCCAGTGGTTTACCCGGGAACGCCGTGAGGAATCGGTGGAGCGGGGCCGGGATCTGATTGGTAAAGAAATCCGGAAGCAGCATTTGCCGTTGCAACGTTTGATGTCGCATGAGTCATTGGTGGCTCTGGCCAATGAACTGCGTTTTGCGGACGTTTCCGCTTTATACGCTGCGGTGGGGGAGGGGCGCTATTCAGCCCACTCGATGACAGAGAAGCTGGTCAAAGCGGTAGGGGGAGACGCCGGCAACGAGGAAGACATTGTCGAGGTGACGCGGCCCGGACTACCGGGGCACGCCACTAGGTTGAGTAGTTCAGCTGATCCGGGTGTCATTGTCCAAGGGCACGATGACGTGTGGGTCAAGTTGGCCCGTTGTTGCACGCCGGTACCAGGTGACGCCATTCAAGGGTTTGTGACGCGGGGTTCGGGAGTTTCGGTACACCGTCAGGACTGCGCAAACTTGGTGGCTTCGGCTGAGGCAGCACCGGAACGGCTCATAGAGGTGGAGTGGCGGGACCACGTCCGAGGTGCCTATCTGGTGCAAATTCAAGTGGAAGCTTTAGATCGGCATCATCTGCTCTCGGACGTCACCCAAGCGTTGTCTGAGGCTCACGTCAACATCCTCAAAGCTGAGGTTTCTACCACCAAAGACCGGGTAGCTATCAACCGGTTTGTATTCGAGCTGGCTGATACCTCTCACTTAGATGCAGTGCTCAGTGCCGTCCGCCGCGTCGACGGCGTATTTGACGCTTACCGCATCACCGGAACGGCCCACAAGCCAGTCTGAGCCCAAGCGGCACCACGTTGGGAGTTGAGTTCTATTCCCAGCCGCGTTGAGCGGATTGGCGCAGGGTTTCCAGCATCAGCTTGCGGCCTTTGATGTCCTCTTGCAGTGCCACGATGGCAGTCTGGTCGCCGGTGGCCTGAACTTTGACTAGTTTCTTTTCCAAGCCCTCAATCACGGCTTCCAGTTGGCTGGTCATGGAGTTCATGCGCGCAATGGTCTCGGGGTTGGATTTGCGCCAATTGCGGTCTTCCTCCGTGCGGACAGCGTCTTCCACCGCCTTCATACGGCGTTCCACCCGGTCTACATCCTTGCGGGGCACATGCCCCACTTTGTCCCAGCGGTCCTGCAGTTCACGTAACTTGGAGCGAGCCGCTTTGAGGCTGGTTATGGGCAGAATCTTTTCGGCTTCTTCAATGATCTCCAGTTTGGCCTGCAAGTTGGCTTCCCGTTCCGCGTCATTCGCGGCGTGTTGGGCATCCCGGGCTTGGAAAAACTTGTCTTGAGCGGCCCGGAAACGCTCCCAAAGGGCGTCATCTTCCCGCCTTCCCAAGCGGCCAGCTTCCCGCCACCGGTCCATCAAATTGCGGAATTCGCGGCCGGTATTACCCCAGTCCTGCGATTGGGAAAGCTTTTCCGCTTCTTGCACGATGTGTTCTTTGACGGCTTTAGTGGCACCTTGCCGTTTATCCAGTTCGGTAAAGAAAGTGCGCCGTTTGCGGTCAAAAGCGGCCCGCGCATGGGAAAACCGTTTCCACAATTCATCTTCCGTGTCCCGGTCAATGCGGGGTCCGGAACGCTGCGCTTCCCGCCAAATATCTAAGATTTCCCGCAGTCGGGTAGACGCCACCTTCCAGTTGATCTGTTCGGCGTTCTTCTCGGAAAGCTGTTCCGATTCTTCAACTAGAGCAACCCGCTCTTGGAGCGCTTTGGCTTTAGCCTCGGCGCGTTCGGCCTCGATCCGCTGGCGCACTGCTGCTGCGTGTGCTTTGACGGCGCGGTATTTTTCTCGCAACCCGTCTAAATCACCTACCGCGGCGGGCTCGGCTAAGGCCTGCTTCAGGTTGGATAAGGTCTGGTCAATGTCTTTTTGAGTGAGGCCATCTACCCGCGCCTCGAACAAATCCACCTGCGCTTCAAGATCGAGGAACCGCTTGGCGTAAAGCGCAAGGGCCTCGGTGGCGGGCACTCCCGGGAATTGTCCCACGGCTCGTTCGGACTTACCGTCCTTCACAAACACAGTGCCATCGGGGTCTACCCGGCCCCATTGAGAAGCCTTCTCAATGGCTGTGTCGGTGTGAGTAGGGGGTGTCGGCGGCAGTACCGGCCGGGGGGCGGCGCTACTGGGTCGAGGCCCCGGCCGCGGTATAGGCCGGGGGCCTGGCGCTGGTGGTTTCACTGCCGTTTCCGGTTCGGCTGCTGCCACTGGTTCTGGTGCCGGGGTGGCCTCGGGCTCAACCGCGGACTCAGCTGAGGCTTCCGGTTCGGCTGCCACCTCCGCTTCGGGTTCAACCGCGGACTCAGCTGAGGCTTCCACTACTGGCTCCGTTGTCACTTCGGCTGCTGCCACCGGTTCTGGTGCCGGGCTAGCTTCGGGTTCAACCACCGGTTCCGGGGTAGCTTGTGGCGCTGGTTCGACTTCCGCTTCGGGTGCAGTCTCGGGGGAGGGACGTAATTCCGTATCCAAATTAGTCTCAGTGCTGGGGCTGGCTGAGGTTAACGGAGCGGTTTCGGCGGCATCGTCCACCGGGGAGACCGGCGTGGCGGTGGCGTCTGGAGGGGTACTCATGAAAGTTCAATCCCATCAATCGTCACAGTGGTGGCAGGAGCGCCATCGGTACTGCCGTCAGCCGTACCGGCGGCAGCCACCTCTTCAATAATTTCAAGTCCGGAGGTTACATGTCCAAAGACACTGTATCCACCCGGCAGCGTGGTTGGTTGGTAAACAATGAAAAATTGGGAACCCTGGGAGTCTTCGGCGGCCGCCCGAGCCATAGCAATGGTACCGGCCGGGTAGACCTCATCGGCGGGCACGTTCTCGAGCGGACCAAACTGATACCCCGGATTATCGGTGCCGTCGCCCGTGAGGGAACCACACTGCAGCACCCAGAGACCATCAGTGGTGAGGCGGTGGCAAGATGAGCCGTTGTAATAGCCATCCCGAGCTAACTGAATAAAGTTGGCACTGGCTTGGGGAGCTAGGTCACCTTCCAGGGTGATCCCCAGTTGGCCCGCTGAAGTGCTGATAGAGCCAGTCCATTGGCGGCCCTCTGCCAGGGCCGGATCCGGTACCGCCGTGTAGGTGGGTTGGGGAGTCGGCGCACTGGGTTCATCAGTGAGGAGGTCCGCCGTGGGTAGGTCGGTGGGCAGATCAGCGGCCTGCTTGTTGTCTTTGATGTTCAAAATGGAAAACACGATGGCAGTGGCGGCACCGCCCACCGCCAACGTAGCTACCAAAACCCCAGCAATAATCTGGTTCCGGCGGCGCCGCCGGGCCGTGGCAACTAACTTCTCTTGGCGGGCTAGAGCCTTAAGGCGCTCACGTTCCCGCCGCGCATTACGCTTCGCCATGATGGGGTTCCTCCTCGGGAAAGGTTCAACAACCAGCGCGGAAAGTCTAGCCCACTAGGAACGCGGGTGTTGGCACCCGCTAAACCCCAGTGCAGCGGCCGCTAGTAACACTCCGGTATACCCTTAGGACTCCAGAAAGCGCGTGGTCAAGGAGGTTTCTAGATGGCTGGTACTCGTCCTCTCTCTGGGTTTCCCGAGTGGTCTCCAGCGGGACGCCTGGTAGAACGCCACGTTTTGGACATTTTGCGGGGCCAGTTTGCCCTCCACGGTTTCTTAGAGATTGAAACCAGGGCGGTAGAGCCTTTGGAACAGTTGCTGCGCAAAGGTGAAACCTCCAAAGAGGTCTACGTGTTGCGGCGTTTGCAGGAGTTGCAAGCCTCGGTTCCAGTTCCAACCGGTAATACCGCGGAATCGGTTCCTCAGCCAACGCTGGGAGAAGGCTTGGATCCCAAGATGTTGGGCCTGCACTTTGACCTGACGGTGCCGTTAGCTCGCTACGTGTTGGAGCACTCGAACCGGCTGGAATTCCCGTTCAAGCGCTATCAAATTCAGAAGGTGTGGCGGGGAGAACGGCCTCAAGACGGGCGTTTCCGCGAGTTTACCCAAGCGGATTTAGACGTGATTGGGCAAGGTGAGTTGCCGTTCCATTACGAGGTAGAACTACCGCTGGTTATGGCGGAAGCCCTGGCTGCGCTTCGGGTGGGCTCCTTCAAAGTGTTAGTCAATAACCGCAAACTGGCTCAAGGGTTTTACCAAGGTTTGGGTATTAGCGATGTGGATGTGGTGCTGCGCGGCATCGACAAACTCGACAAGATTGGCCCGTCAGCGGTGGCGGCGGTTTTGCAAGGAGAAGGGTTGACTCAGCAGCAGGCGGCCGCCTGTTTGGAATTGGCGCAGATCTCGGGGGACGACGCCGCCCAGGTGGTTCCAGCGGTGCGGCGCCTGGCGGCTGCCCACGGTGCGGAAGGAGACTTGCTAGATCAGGGTTTGGAAGAACTGGCCGGTTTACTGGAGGCCGCTGCCGTCCGCTTACCGGGGACTGTGGTGGCGGACCTGAAAATTGCCCGGGGCTTGGATTACTACACCGGGTCGGTTTACGAGACCTTATGGGTGGGGCAAGAATCGCTGGGTTCGGTGTGTTCCGGTGGCCGTTACGATTCTTTGGCGGCTGACCGGGGGCGGACCTACCCTGGCGTGGGTTTGTCGATCGGGGTTTCGCGCTTGGTGAGCCGTATTTTGGCGCTGGACTTGCTGGTGCCCTCCCGGGTTTCACCGGCGGTAGTGGTAGTGGCGGTGGGGCAAGAAGCGGACCGGGCGGCATCGGACCAAGTGGCTGCCACTTTGCGGTCTAGGGGAATAGCAGCGGAAGTGGCCCCCACCGCAGCCAAATTTGGCAAACAGATCCGTTACGCCGACCGGCGAGGCATCCCCTACGTCTGGTTTCCTGGTCCAGTGGATCAGGTCAAAGACATCCGTTCGGGTGAACAAGCAGAGGCTGAGGCCACCACCTGGCGCCCGCCCGCTGCTGACCTAGTGGTGGGATTCACTGACAGTCAAGGGGCGTAGGATTTCCTCCCGTGCTACGTAACTTTGCAGCGGGTGCGCTGCGCCCGGAACAAATTGGCCAAACCGTGACTCTAGCGGGTTGGGTGGCTTCCCGGAGAGACCACGGTGGGGTGGCCTTCATTGACCTGCGGGATGCCTCCGGTGTGGCCCAAGTGGTGATCCACGATGAGGCGGTGGCTCACCGGTTACGTGCCGAATATGTGCTACAGGTTAAAGGTCCAGTGCGCCGCCGGCCGGAAGGGAACCAGAACCCGGAGCTGCCCAGCGGCGAGGTGGAATTGGTGGCGGAAGAAGTGGTGGTGTTGAACTCTTGCGCTCCGCTGCCGTTCCCCTTGGACGGGCACGTCGAGGTAGGCGAAGAAACACGGCTCAAATACCGTTACCTAGATTTGCGCCGCAGCGGCCCCGCGCAGGCTTTGCGTTTGCGTTCTGAAGTTTCGCGAGTCACCCGGGAAACCT
>JAISMT010000224.1 GCA_031276585.1 Bifidobacteriaceae bacterium | reverse complement strand
TGTTAACTTGGGGCAACAAGGCGCTGACCTGGCGAAACGCGGAAGGTAAACACTGTTTGATCCCCTAGGAGTCCAGGTTTTGCAGCGAATCCTTAGGAATCCGGATTGGCCACCGGTTTGGAGGGGGTGTTAACCGCGTACACTAATGACCTGCCATGATATATGGGCTTTATTGAATTGGTGCTTAATTTGTTACCAGTTTTTTATGCCTAAACCCTTGGTATTACAATTCATTTAGGTCCTATGAAAACACTGAAACCTAGGTCTAAATTCCTAAATTGGCTGGTTTACAGTGACGAGTAACACCGAAGATGGTAACGTATGTGCAGGTCAGAGGCTTGGGCTGGTTGGCTTGTTCCTGGCTGGCAGCCCACAGTGCTGGTATTGGATCACGGGGAATAACTCACCTAACATGGCTGTAACACCGCAGATGAGTGGCTTTAGGAAGGTGGAGTTATATCCACATTCCGTACCCGTGTTGACCTTAGTGGCACCAGACGCCAGGTTAAGGAAACCCGGAGATAAAACCACTGTTACTGCTCTAGGGGTGTGGTTGGTTAACCAGATTCCTGGAGCAGCCCAATCTACGGTTGAGAATTCAACCAAACCCAAAGAAGGGGTAATGTTTTCCCGAACTTTGGGTATTCACCAAGAGAATGGAAGGCAGCGAATATGGCCAACTGGATTTGGCGTAACAAGGAAGAAAGAGACCACGGCTTCTCGCTAGTTGAGCTGTTGATCGTGGTGATCATCATGGGCATTTTAGCGGCCATTGCTATACCGCTGTTCTTGTCTCAGCGGGCCAAAGCGGAGGATTCTAAGACTAAAGCCGATCTGTCCGCGGTGGCCAAAGAACTGGCGGCTTGGTACACCGACCATACCGACAAACCACCAGCGGCTCCGGCTAAAGGTGACCTCTCGGGAAAGAAAGTGTGGTACTTCCCCTCCAAATCAGGCGAGGCTCCCAGTAAGGACAATTTGATTGGTCCGGCCAGTGAAGGTGTAGAGCTAGAAGGTACGCCAGTTTTGGAAGATGACAAGACCACCTGGTGCATCTCTATGTCCAACAAGGGCGGTACTAAGCCAGACGGCAGCGAGAAGAAAGGGCAGTACTTTATCTCCGCTACCACCCAAATTGCTAAGGGTGCTTGCAGCTCCTCCAGCGGCACGCCCTGACCATAGGTAAACATGCAGTAGGTACGTAGAGGGGCAGCCAACCAGGGGTCCCTCTACGTCCCATTACAGCGAGCCCAAACCTTTAAGGGACCCAAGATGACTTGGATATTTTGCTCTGGTGGCTCCGCTCGTAGTCCATGGCGTCCAGCGGACCGCAACATTGGTTCCACCATGGTGGAAGTGTTGATCTCGGTAGCTCTGCTTTCTATGTTCTCAGTGGCTGGCTTGGTGGCGGTAGCTAGCGGGGCGGCTAGTAGTGCGGACAACCGGGCACGGATTGCCGCGAATGGTTTGGCCCAACGTGAGTTGAGTTTGGTGGGCGAACAGATCATCGGTTCCCCTTTGGGGGCCGCTGAGCTGCTAGCCCAGGGGAGTGGGGGCAAGGTAATCAACCCTAACCGCAGCCCTGAACTGCAAGGTTCTCACGTTGACCCGGATTATCCCTTCGCGTTAGACGGCGAGGAATACCGGGTAGAACGCACTGCTGAACCGCATTTCGTGGGAGCCGGTTCGCCTTGCGTCAAACCAGATGCAGAAACAGACCGTTATGGCACCATGGTGCGGGTTGCTGTGAGCTGGAAAAGTGCTGGGCCGGGGGCTCGGCCGCACGAGGTAGCAAAATACTTCGCTCCGGCAGCCGAGTCCGGGCCGGGGCTGGAGGCGGGTACGGCTCTCCTGGTGGTAACGGTTACGGGTCCACCTGATTCGGCTGGTTCGGTTTACCGCAAAGGGGTACCGGTTGAGGTCACAGGCCCTGGTATACCGCCCCAAACCCAGAACACGGACGCCAAAGGTTGCACCGTGTTTGTGGTGAAGCCGGAGCCGAGCGGCTCGGATTACACGGTGAAGCTAGGGGGAAGTGGAACCGGCAAGTATGTGACACCGGCCGGTAAAGAAATAACGGTTGAATCTGTTTCTGGAGTAATAGCAGGACAAACCCAAATGGTGAAAATTGAAAATTACGCCATTGCTGCTTCCCTGGAAATAACTATTTCTAACTGGAATAAAGACATGAAGGTGATCTTTGTGGAGCGTACTGATCCGCCTAGCGATGCTGAAATACTGGTGCCGCTAAACGGTAAAAGCACCGTCAAAGTGAATAACCTTTATCCGGGAAACTATAAAATTTATGGTGAGTTTGGTCACATAACTGGCGCCTTACAGGTTTCTGGGGTGGGTTTGCCGGGCGGACCGGATGCGGTCACGTTGGAGCTCAAATGATCCCGTTACTGCAACTGTATCCGCGCCATCGGGCTCCGGGGCGCTCGCGGTGCGCGGCCTGCCAGAGGCGCCAAACCACCGACCGAAGGCAGCGAACGGACTGGTGGGGGCGGCATCGGCCTACCCGTCAGCGGATTAGCCGGGCGGCACCGGATGCCGGTACCACCTTGGCGGAACTAATCATGGTGTGTTTGATCGGCACCGTGGTGTTAGGCCTGGTTACTACGGTTACCGTGTCGATGGCGCAAGCCGATGGCCAAAACTTGGCCCGGCAGCAGCGGGTGGATGGTGTCCGCCAAATAAGCCAATGGCTGGGAGATGCCCTGACCTATGCCAGTGCTCCCAACGCCGCTGGTACGGGCCAACCGGCCACCCCGGCATTCGCGGAGGCTACCGCTAAGAAAATGCGGTTCTACTCGGCGTTGGCAGTGACAGCCCTGCAAGACAGCGGTAAAGACTCCAAAAATGTGCTCAGCGAGGTGACCATAGTTTTGGGACAAGACTGCGGCGGGAAACCAGCTCCGGGCGTGCTCTACCGCTGTGTGCGCCAACCGTTGGAAGATCCCCCTAACTCCGGTACTTGGCGGTACTGCAACCCGGGGGAAGCGGCCTGCCCACCGGAACTATTTGAGGAGTTTTTGCTGGCCCGCGACGTGGTAGAAACCAAAGAAGGTATTTTTACCTACTACTTGGAGGGCGGTAAAGCGGCAACGTTGGTGAACTCGGCCAGCGAACGGTTATCGATCCAGGCGGTTGAGTTGCGGGTCACAGTAGCGGGGGCAGAAAACGCGGCCGATGCCGTCAGCGCCACCGTGGTGAAACGCTTCACCGTGAGTGAATGGAGAAACCTGTGATGCGGCGCAGCAGCTATCGCCACCGAGCTAGCACCGAGACCGGTATGACCATGGTGGCAGTGTTGGCGGCCTTCACCATTTTGATGGTGGTAGTGCTCGGATCCGCGGCTTCCCTCAGCGCTGCCACCAAATCCTCCCGCCTGGAACAGGACACGGACCTAGCTTTAGCGGCAGCGCAATCAGCTCTCAACGATCTACTAACACGCCTACGGATTGACGGCGGCTTTCTAGAAGACGTAGCCGCAGACCACGCCGCGGGAGACCCCGCCGGATATTGTGCCGCCCCCGCTGCGGGAGGCCCCGCCCACCTCGAAGCCGATGTGTTTGCTGCCATCTGTGAATGGTCAAATTCCACCCCCGTGGGATGGGCGGAAGACCTAGGCGGCCGCCAGTACTACCACTACGCGGTGACCAGTTTCAACGCCAGTGCTGACCAAGCCCAAGTGATAGCCACTGGACGAGCCGGCCAAGTAGTGCGCTCCATCCAGGCCTACCTGATGCGAGAAACCACGCCGGGTTGGCTTTATATCTCCAACTACGAACTAGCCGACCCGTGGGATCCGGTCACTTACGCGCCCATCGGCATCGACGGCTATTACGGCCCGATGGGCGATGGCGGTTTTGGAGGCATGCAACTCACCTCCACAGCTTGCGGCGGGCAGGGGGAGGACCCGCCGCGACCCGCCGATCTGCCGGGGCAACCTCCAGCGTTAATACCACTCAGCTACCACTGGGAACTGCGGGACTTCCCCGGCTCGGGCACCCCAGAGGACCGTTTCCGGGAACCGCGCTACTACCACGACTACCAAGCTGACGTGAGCCGAGCCTGCCAACAACCGGCCTTTGAAACTTGGGACACCCTGAACGGCAAAATCCACTCCAATGACACCTTTACCGTCAACGGAGCCCGAATCAGCGGCGAATTCACCACCGCGGACCCTAAATGCCAGTCCGGGCAGCCGCAGCAATGCGTGATAGGGCTAGGCGCAAACTGGGCGGACCCGGTAACGGTAGCCCACTCTAATGTGAGAGCCCTACCCGCTCCCCAAGATGCTAAAGAAATAGCGAACAGTGGAACGGGGTGCCGTTACCGGGGTACTACCCGCATCATTTTCCAAGGCACCAAGATGCGGGTTTGGTCCAAAGACATGGAAGCCTCCACCGGTTATGACGCTGCCCAATGCGGCTCGGTAGACCAGCTCCGTTCCACAGAAGGTGCTGAAGTACCTATTCCCACCGGCAACCAGGGCCTGATCTACGTGGATTCCTTCACGCCCACCGCTGGCCAAAAAAACACTGACGGTACGCTTCAAATTCCCGCCGGGTGGATTGACGGCACCTTACCGCGCGGCACCTATACCGCCACCACGCCCTTAGGCAAAAACTATGTGGCGGAAACCATGATGCGCACCCAAGATATGGAACGCGGTTTAGGAAATGTGTTTGTGGAAGGAAAATTTGAAGGGCGGGTCACAGTAGCGGCGGCTCGGTCCATCATTATCACTTCTGACTTGGTGGGGGTGGATAACACTAAAGACGTGTTAGGGCTCTCCGCGGGCCATGCGGTGGAAATCTACAATCCCGTGCTGCAGAAATATGAATTCACGGCGGACCCTACCCAACCGGGAGGTGAACGGATTCCTAAGATCCCAGCCGAGGGCCGCCGGGATCAGAGCTGGGAACCCACGGATTACTACGGCGGCGGTGAAACCTTACGGGTAGAAGCTGCCATCTACGCAGCTAAAGCCAGTTTCCGGCTCCAAAATTGGAAAACCGGTCCGGGGGCGCTGGACGGGCGGGGCCGGTTAGGGAAGCTGGAAGTGTATGGGTCTATTGCCCAGAACTTCCGTGGCGTAGTGGCGTGGCGGAGCCTCAGTGGCAGTCTGATCAGCGGTTACGAGAAAAGCTACGCCTACAACCCGGCATTAGTGGACGGCCAGCCGTTATTGTTCCCCCCCATTCAAAACTCGTCTTGGCAGGTGGGGTGGTCCAATAAAGTTGAACCCCTCGAAGTGGTACGGAGTAGCCGTGTCCCCTGAATGGCTTGACGTTTGGATTGGGGGCTTAGCCGCCGCGTTGCTGGGCTTAGTGGTGGGGTCCTTCTTAACAGTGGTGGCCGTCCGGGTGCCGCAGCGGATTCAGTTGCAATCCCGGTCCCGTTGCCCCCGCTGCCAGGCTTTAGTCCGGCCCCGGGATAACATTCCCGTGGTTTCTTGGCTGGTATTACACGGTAAATGCCGTAGTTGTTCTGAACCCATTTCTAAGTTATATCCGGTGATAGAACTGGCCACCGCTACCTTGTTTGTTTTAGTGGTGTTAGGGGTGCGTCCGGTAGCCGCCATCCCGGCTTATCTCTATGTAGCCGGTATTAGCGTGGTGCTTACAGTAATTGACGCTCAAACACGCCGTTTGCCTAACGGAATAGTGCTGCCCTCCTATCTGGTGCTTCCAGTCCTGCTGGCTCTGGCCAGCTGGGCCACCGGAGATTGGGGAGCCCTACTGCGTGCTGGGGCTGGTGGCTTGGGAGCCTATTTGTTGTATGGCTTGCTGCATTTGGTGCCCGGCGGAATGGGTTTTG
>JAISMT010000199.1 GCA_031276585.1 Bifidobacteriaceae bacterium | reverse complement strand
ACGCCCTAACCGGGCTAAGGTTCGGCTGAGTGGCTATGAGCCGCCCTGCGTTTCTACCGGATGTGCCCCTTAAAAACGTGATCTGGGGTTTGGAGTTACCGCTGCTGGTGCTCAACGGTTTGGCTTTAACCACAGCGGTGGCCGCTTGGCATCAAGTGGAAGGGCTAGTGCTCCCGGCGTTATCGCTGGGGGTTTGTCTGCTGGTAGCGGGCTTGGGGTTGCGTAAAACAGCGACCGGCCCCAAAGGACTAACCGGGAGATATGTGCTTTCCCGGTTGACGCTGGTGTACGCGGTGTTCGGCTTGTATAGCCACCCGCCGGGCGAGTCCAGCCGTCTGAACAGCCTAGTTCCAGCCATAGTGGTGGCGGCGTGTCTGCTGGCGGAACCGGTGGCTAAAGCCTTCAAAAGTCAAGCATTCCCCTATGCGGCGGGTTTCCCCGGAGTACGTACGCGCACTACCCACCTCCCGGAAGAAGTGGTGTTCTGGTCCAACCTGACCGCTACCACTGTGATCACCACTTTGGGACACCGGGCCGCGGAGCTAGAACTAGTAGTAGCCGTAGCTACCGCCGTGATCAACGTGGTTTCCCTGGTAGACATGGCGCTGTTCACATTTCAGCGTCTGCGTTTCAACGCCCGGCTACCGCAAATCTGGGAGCAAATGCAGCCGCGGTTCGCAGTGCATTGGCAAGCGGCGCGGGGCTCTATCCACCAGGTCACTATGTGGATTGATTCCCTGAAGGCCCTAGGGCAGCCGTTTTTTCTGATTACCCGTACCCGCGAAAACTTTCTGGAAGCCACTCAAACTTTGGATGTGCCGGTGTTGCATCGCGTGGGGTTGGATGCGGTAGAAGATGCGCTCAGCCCCTCTTTGAAAACCGTGTTTTATGTGAACACGGCCATCCTCAATGATCACATGTTGCGTTACCCCCACCTCACGCACATTCAGCTAAACCACGGAGATAGTGACAAAGTAGCCAGCTATTCGCCTGTGTTCCGGGCCTATGACAAAGATTTTGTAGCGGGTCAAGCCGCTATTGACCGGTTTGCGGCTGCCGGTTTGCGCACCGCGCCGGAGTTTTTTGTGATTGTGGGCCGTCCGCAAGTGGCGGGGGTGCGTCCGCCGCGCGGCTCGGTGGGTTCACTGGCCAACCCGGTGGCGTTGTATGCCCCTACTTGGTGGGGTAACACCCAGGACTCCAACTACACGTCCTTACCGCAGGGGTCCGCTATTGTGCGGGCCCTGTTGGAACGGGGTTGCACGGTGGTGTTCCGGCCGCATCCCTATTGGGCTAAGAATCACCACACCGCAGCCGGGCGTCAAGCGGTAGTGGACTTGTTGGCGCGCGATGCCCAGGCCAGCGGGCGGGAACACATTTACGGTTCCGTAGCCGAGCAAGAACTTTCCGTATTTGATTGTTTTAACCTTTCCGATTTCATGGTCTCGGACGTATCTTCCGTGGTTAACGATTATCTTTTCTCCCGTAAACCCCTGGTGATGATGGCGGTTACTACTTCTGGGGAGCAGTTCCGGGAGGAATTCCCGGTAGCGCGGGGGGCTTACGTGGTGGACTACAACACGTTGGATACCGGTTTGGCGGGCGGCGGTTTGGTAGAGGTAGCGTCCGATGCCGCTGGTGCAGCGCCGGGCCTAGTTACGGCTGGCGCTGTGGGGAGTGATACTGCTAGGGGCGTTGTTGCGGCGGGGGAAACAATGCCCGATGCCGTCAACGCAGTGACCGATTCGGTGCCTCTACCAGCGGCAAGCACCCTCCCGGCAGCTTTAGATTGCGTGTTTGGGGCCGATCCTCTGGCAGCCACTCGGGAAAGTTTAGGCACCTATTACTTAGGCGATATTCCTCGAGCTCGCTACGCCGAACGCTTCATTGAGGAGGCCAGCAAATATGTCTAAACCCACCCCACAAAATCTTCGCGTTACGGGCACCCCAGAGGGAACTGAAAAATCGGCCCCCAAGCGCACCTTACCTGGAACCGGTCAGCTGTTTTCCTGGGCATTCGGGCTGCTACAACGCTCCGGGTTAATGCCTAAAGGGATTCCCGACGGCCGGGGCGATGAAGCCCAAATTGCGCGCGACGGCCTCAACGCGCAGGTCATTGTGTACTTCGCGGACACCATGGTGGGGTTGTATCAGCTGCGGCCCTGGTATGCGCCGCTACGGGAACTACACAAAGTACATCCAGTAATAGTGGTAGGCACCGATTCGCGGGCGGTGGCCGCCATCCGGCGGGAATCCGGGCTGGAGGCCTACACCATCTCCCACTATTCAACCATTGACCTGATCTTGGAACGTTCCAAAACCCCCATCCGCCTGGCGTTATATGTGAACCACAATGCTGCAAACTTCACGTTGCTGAGCTTCACCCAACTGGTTCATGTTTCCATCATGCACGGGGACAGCGACAAAGTAGTCTCCGTCTCGGGCCAAACCAAAGCCTACGATTTCACTTTCGTGGCCGGCCAAGGCGCCATCGACCGTTTGAATGCTTACCTACCGCTCTACCCAGCGGCGGAACGCTGCATCATCATTGGCCGTCCCCAAGTATCCGCCCCCCCTACTGGAGTTCAAACCAAACCAAACGGGGCCGCCAACGGAAGGTCCACCGTACTGTATGCGCCCACCTGGGAAGGCGGGACGGCATCGGCGGAATACTCTTCCCTCGAAGAATACGGGGAAGCCATAGTGCGGTCCGTGCTGGCGGACCAACGTTTCCGGTTGGTGTACCGGCCGCATCCACTCACCGGTACCCGGCTGGCGCGCTTTGGGCAAGCCAATTCCCGCGTGCAGGCCCTGGTGGAAACGGCCGCGCGGGCCACCCCTGGCGCCGGGCACCGCGTGTCCCGAGGTGGGGCCGCCAGCAAAGACCTGGGAGAGGCTGATCTGCTGGTCAGCGACGTATCCTCGTTGGCGATTGACTTCCTGGTTACCGGGCGGCCCCTGGTTATCACAGTCCCACCCCGTCCCGAGGTGCGGGTAGCACCCACCGTGCTGCTCCAATCCACCCCCCGATTGGGCCGGGAGGAACTGGACAACGTGGCAGCATATTTGGGCGAGTTGTTAGAAACCGATCCGGGGGCAGCCGAACGCCGGGCGGCCGCCGAATACTACTTAGGAGACACGCGGCCGGGAGCAGCCGTCAAAACGTTCATCGCGGCTTGCGGACGCCTCATTAAATTAGGGGAACGTAACTGGTCCGCGGTGGAGCGAGCGCTGCACCACGGCGAAGAAGGGCTGAGCAGCGTGGCTGGAATGGGCCTCGAAAACAAGACAAGAGTGGGCGGTTTAGATGCCACCACCGAGACTGCCGTTAGCGGTAAGACTGAAACGGGCGACATCGGCCTAAACACTCCCTTGACAGGTAGTGAGGGAGGCACCCCATGAGAGTGGTAGCGGTAGTGGTGGCCTACAACCGGCAAGACCTCCTAACCGGCACCCTAGACGCACTAGCTGCGCAAACCCGGCCGCTCGATGCCGTACTAGTGGTAGACAACGCCTCCACCGACCAATCCGCTGAGCTAGCGCGCGCCCACCCCGTAGTAACCGAAGTGCTCTCCCTGGACCACAACACCGGAGGCGCTGGCGGGTTCTGCGCAGGCATAGCCCACTCGCTGATGACCCTAGACGCTGGTGCCGGAGCCATGTGGTTAATGGACGACGACACGGCCCCCACCCCCACCGCCCTAGAACAGCTACTAGCCGCTTGGCAACAACACAGCGGCAAACTCGCGTTAGCCAGCTCCCGAGTAGTGTGGACCGACGGCCGCCCCCACCCCATGAACTCGCAACGCCACCGCCTGTTCACCTCCCGCCGGGAACGTGCCGCCGCCCGCCGCGCCGGAGCCTTCCCCATCCGAACCGCCTCCTTTGTGTCCGTCCTAGTAGACGGGCATGCGGCCTGGAAACACCGCCTACCGCGAGCCGACTACTTCATCTGGAACGATGACCTGGAATACACCGCTCGCCTGCTGCGTCACGCCCAAGGCATAGCGGTGCCCAGTTCGGTTACGGTGCACCACACCAAAGCCTTCGCCGGTTCCTTCCAAGACCCCGGGGAACGCTTCTACTACGAGGTCCGCAACAAACTATGGACCTTCTTCCAATCACCGGCTTTTGGGCCGCTGGATAACACCATCTACCTGCTGTACACGGTGCTGGGTTGGGGGAGGGCCATAGTGCGGTCCAAAAACCGCGGCATACTATGGCGCGGCCTATGTAGAGGTCTCCGCCACGGCCTGTTCCGCCGCCCCCGGCCCAACCCGCAAGTATTAGCGGGACAAGGCCAGGTGTCCGCCGAGGTCCTAGCCATCGAACGCCGGGCCGCACGGCTGTGACTAGGGAATTCGCGGTCTTGATGTCCGTCTACCAGGGAGACCAGCCGGGCCCAGTAGCCGAGGCATTCCACTCCGTTACCGATGGCCAAACCCTGCAGCCCACTCAAGTGGTAGTGGTGCAAGACGGTCCGGTGCCCGTCCGTTTGGAGGTATTGCTGGAGCAGCTAGCGGCCCGCCCCGACGTCACTCTGGTGCGTTTACCGCGCAACCGGGGTTTAGATGGGGCGTTGAACGCCGGGTTGGCCGCCTGCCGCTATGAGGTGGTAGCCCGCCAAGACGCCGATGACGTCTCCACGCCCCAGCGTTTTGCCCTCACCGTTCCGCTGGTGGCGGACGGTACCTGGGATGTGGTGGGAGGAGCGCTGCGCGAATTCCAACCCCAACCCCCGGTGGTTGGGCGGCTAGCGGGTGGGGGTGGGGGTGCGGGTGGTGGCCTTGGCGGTAATGCGCCGGACCGCGGTGCTGGCGGTGGCACTGCGGGTGGTG
>JAISMT010000131.1 GCA_031276585.1 Bifidobacteriaceae bacterium | reverse complement strand
ATGTTCGTAGACGGGGAAGGGGTACTGAACGCATCGGTGACGGATATGGAGTCTCACGATGATCTTGGAACTGTGACCGACATGGTGGGGTTCAGGATCCGCAGCAATTCGTTGGAAGTTTTCCGTGACGGCGGAGTTGAGAGGTTTGGGGGGCGTGATGCCGAGTAGTCGTTCATGCACGTTCAGCTTGGATGAGGTGAGCAAGCGGTGGGATGGTGGCTTCGCTCCGTTGAACCGTGTCACCTACTCCTTCCTGGAAGGGCGCACTTATGTGATTAGAGGAAGGAGTGGGGCGGGGAAGACTACGTTGCTAAACGTGTTGGCTGGTTATGTGGCCCCGGATGAGGGGCGGGTGACACGGCGGGGGCCGGTGGGATATCTGTTCCAGGATGACCTGCTGTTTTCTGCGTTGTCGGCGCGGGCTAATGTCGTGATCGCCTCACATGCTCGGGTTGTCGCGGCCGACCGTGCCCCATCGGTCGAGGATTACCTTGAGGCTGTGGGTTTAGCGCATGTCGCCGAGCACCGTGCAGCGCTGCTGTCAGGGGGCGAGAAGAAGCGCCTCCAACTGGCTCAAATCCTGGCTGGACGCCCCGACGCGGTGTTGTTCGACGAGCCCTGCAATTCCCTGGACGGGGAAGCTGTCGCGCAGATCTGCGGTGTGATTGACGGTGCTTTCACCGGATGCACGAAGGTTGTCGTCACTCACGACATGACGTTGATGGAAAGACTTACGGAACCGATCGGGCTGCTGCTGGAGGACGGGAGGCTCGTCAGTGAGTGATCGGTTGGTCAGCGGCTTAATAGTCGGCAAGGCGTCTAAGTTCATCCGGCGCGCGAGGCTCTCTCTGTGCTGCACACTCACTTTATTGGTTGTAATGGCCTGTTTTCTTGAGTGGCAGGCGGACAAGACGCGTCAAAGTGTGTTGGAAAACCCGAACACGCATTATGTTCAGGTGGTCGGCAAGTTTTCAGAATCTGGCTTAGATGCTGTGAAGTTCGAGGATGTGCCTGAAATCCAGCGCCTGGCAGCGGAGAGTTCACCGTCGAGCGTTGTGAGCGCCGTCTATTCGCTTCCGTTCGGTATACCCGTCAACGGAGAAGAAGCAACGGTATTCGTGAGGGGTGTGGAGGCCGACGGTTCTGGATTGTTCGGCACCAGCGAACCGGAGGACGGCTTCCTTTACAGCACTGCTTATGAAAAGGGAATTATCGAACTAGACGTACCAATTGTAGACGCTGAAGAAGGCGGCTTTTCCTCGGGTGCGACGATTGGAATGAGCCTGGAAACGCGACCTCTTGACGCTGCCTCCCCGATCCTTGCGCTTGGTGGTAGCGGGCCAGGGAACTTGGTTTTCGTCAATGAAGCGACTTTTGGCTCGGTGTTTGGCGCGGTTTTCGGAGTCGAATGGAACGAGGTCGCGTCACTGTATGACTCGACCAATCCGTTCGGCTTCGAACTGGTTGAGAGCATTTTCGTCTGGGTTGACCGCTTGGAGGACGTGCGAGACGTAGCCGCATCCCTGGAGTCGCAGGACTACCAGACCGGATACGCGTTGCGCTCGTTTCCTTCTCTGCTCAGCGCTATCAGTGTCGGGGGAGTGGCTACCATTGTGTTGGCCGTGGCCATAGTGCTGTCCGGGCTGGCGCTGGCCTTGTCCTCATACCGCTCCTACTTCCGTTTGTCCCGCCGTGACATGGGAATAGGTGTTCACCTGGGTTATTCCAGGGAACGTATTCAACGTTTCTATGCTGCCGCAGTGGCCCGGAATCTTGGATGGGCTGCGGCGACGGCAGTCGCCGCCGATTTGGCGGTTGGTTTGGTTCTTCTACGGCAGGTGCCATTAGCGATCGTCGCGAACGCGGTGGGAGCTTGCGTGTTGCTGGCTTGCGTGTACGGCTGGGTGGTTTGGTGGGATTTGCGACGCACCGTTAGGCTTCCGGTGATCGATTTGGTGAAGCTTGGCCGGGACTTTGAGTAGCTTGCCTCGGGTCGAGACCCACCGGAGCTTGAAGGCCCGGATGGCTCCACCTCAATACCCACCGATGCTTGCCGCCGCTCGTATACCGTCCCGGGACATTGCCGTACCTTGCAAGAATCCGTGTGCGAGTCACCGCTTCTCAGGACAGCGGGACACCCTCTATCGGGGCAAAGGCGCACAAGAACCGCAACACTCATCCATCTGCCGCTTGCCTAGGTCGAGGGCTTCATGAATCAGTTCCCAAGCCGTTTTGGTCCGTGTGCGTGGTGGCTTGTCGCGGCGGTCGCGCTCCTGGCAGCGTGCTCCCCGGACACCGGCGAGGTCGCGAGTATGGGGCAGCCACGTAAACCCGGAGGAGCCGCCGAGCAGGAAACGGCGGCCAAGAGTTACTATGACTGTCTCACCGAGGCTGGTCTGCCTGCGGTTCTTGAACCGCAGCGCGACGGTCAAGCCTGGGTTGGCTTCGATACTGATCACCCTGTAATCCAGTGCGATTCGGAGCACGGTTGCGGCGTCCAAGCCAACGGGAAGGTGTCAGACGAGGTGGCTCAGGTTCTTCAGACGCGGCTGGCGGAACTGGAACGGGAAGCAGTCGATGAATCGGGAGAACTAGTGCGTCCGGTCCTGTGGATCGGCGATCAGGATTACTCGGAGGGTTTCTCTCGCTGTCTGAGCTTGTCGGGCTACCGCGACCCAGAGCCCGTTGGCGCCGACCTTACGGAAGAAAGCGAATCCATCCGCAGGAAACTCGATGCCGGTGTGAAGTGGGCGGTCTGTGCGCGTGAGAACGGGTTCCCAGAGATCGCCGACCCGTTCCCCCCGGACGGTCAGGAGCCGTCGACCCGTGAGGCCGTCGTGTTGCTGCCGTATGACATCACGGAGGATCAGCTCCGAGCGCTGGTGGAAGCATGCCCTCCGTTTGACGTAAACGCTCACCGGCTATACGACGAGTCCCTCGAAGACGGGACGGACGATATGGTCCCGGTGATCGACCCCCGGATCGAGATCGCGTTGCCCGGTGGCCCCGACTCCGATCCGACGCCGGAGGAGGCCGAGCGGATTGAGCGACTCACCACCATCCTAGGGGAAACCGAGGAGACGTACATGGATGAAGAGTCCAGCCTGAGGCGATAACCGATGGCTGGTCACCCGTTTTGTGTTTCGGGGTTCTTCATTCAGCATAGGTCTGATTCGATGAGTGCTCCGTTTATGATCGCGTATGGTTCGTGTCCAGCTAATGTGTTGAGGACCTGGTTAAGTCCTAAACCCGTAGGTTGCGCCTACGCCGATGGTTTCGGAACTACATGTAGGCGGTGGCTTGAGATAGGTCTGTGTCGCGGGCGAGTTGGGCGATCTGGGTTGTGTTGCGGGCCCACCGTAGGAGCATCACCGTTGGGTGAAAGGAGTCGCAGCCCGCTGTTAGGGATACGAATCGTGTACGGTTCGCCAATCAGTGAGCCAGGCAGCAACGGCGTGGACGATGTGGTCGGGGACATCAAGTGTGGCACGACAAGTAATCACGTGAAGCTTCTGGGGAAGTCGAAGATTGTTTACACCACAATGACTCTCCCAGGAGCCCTGCGTCACACTTCGACAAACCCCCACACATCACATCACCAACCAGCACCCAACCACAAACCCCTCCTCAGTGAGAGAAAACCGGGACTGAAATTCCGGAAGAGAAAAGTGATGCCGATGCGGTGGTTGGCAGCCGGTCGATTGGAGTTTAGGTTTGATGGGCGAAAGGGGTGACGCGGTGAAAAAGATTTGGTGGATGGCTGTAGTCGCGGTCGGCTTGGCGTTGTTTAGCGCTGGGTGCGCGGGCCCTGGTACTAGTGACAATGTAGAGATTGTGCGTGGTGATTCGTCCCGGTTTAGCGTGGCGGAGATTGAGGCTGCCGAGGCCGCTGTGATGGAACGGTTCAAGTCCTTCAAAGGCTGCAATCTATTGCGGCTCCGCTACGACGAAGTGTTCTCCGACAACGGCACCGAGGTGTACATGAAATACGGCGGGGGATTAGAGGGGGAAGTGGCAATCGACAATGTAATAGTCCTGGAATCTGAGTTCCATGTTGGTAAATTCGGTGGTGACGGTAGCTTGAACCGAGATTCCGACTACACCGGCTGGTCGTGGACACTCACCCGCGACAGCCCTTCCAGCCCGTGGCAGGTTACCGACTACGGGCAGGGTTAGTAACGGTAGTAGTCCGGTTTATACGGGCCAGCAGGGTCTACACCTAAGTATTGAGCTTGGGTCGAGGTCAACTCGGTCAACTGCACTCCCAACGCCTTCAAATGCAACCGGGCCACCTTCTCATCTAGCGTTTTAGGTAAGCGGTGCACTCCCGGCGGATAGGCGCCCGCTGAGGCCTGCCAGAGTTCCAGTTGAGCCAACACCTGGTTGGTGAAGGAACAAGACATGACAAAACTAGGGTGGCCAGTAGCGTTGCCCAAATTGGCTAGGCGCCCTTCCGAGAGCACCAGAACGCTGTGACCGTCCGGGAAAATCCACTCATCTACTTGGTCTTTTACCCTCACTCGTTGTACTAGAGGGTGAGCCGTTAAACCTGCCATATCGATCTCGTTGTCGAAGTGGCCCACATTCGCTACTACAGCTTTATCCTTCATGGCCGCTAGATGGGCAGTGGTAACCACATCACGGTTCCCGGTGGCAGTAATGAAAAAGTCTCCCACTGCTACTACATCTTCCAGCCGGGCTACCTGATAGCCATCCATGGCCGCTTGTAGCGCACAGATGGGGTCAACTTCGGTGATGATGACGCGAGCGCCTTGCCCGCGTAAAGCTTCCGCCGCGCCTTTGCCCACCCCACCGTAGCCTGCTATTACCGCCACTTTGCCGCCAATCAACATGTCGGTAGCCCGGTTCAAACCGTCCGGCAGCGAATGGCGAATACCGTAAGTGTTATCGAACTTTGATTTAGTGACCGAATCATTCACGTTGATAGCGGGAAAAAACAGCCGATCAACCTCGGCCCAGGCTTCTAAACGATGCACGCCGGTGGTGGTTTCTTCGCTGACCCCCCGCAAGTTTTGGGCTAATGCCTGCCACAATGCAGGCGGTTGTTGCTCTAACAGGCGTTGTACCACTTGGCCTTCACTGGAGCTGCCTAGTTCCTGGTAAGCGGCCGCATCCACGCCGGAGTCTTGGAATTCCCGGCCGGCCAATAGCAGCGTGGAGGCATCGGCGCCATCGTCCACTACCAAATCTGGCCCCACCCCATCCCAACTGAGCGCCTGCAACGTACACCACCAATAGGCCTCCAAGGATTCGCCTTTCCATGCAAACACCGCGGGGCTAGCTGGTCCCGTCACCACCGCGGCTGCCGCCTCATCCTGGGTGGAGAAAATGTTGCAGGAAGCCCACCGAACACGGGCCCCCAACGCCACCAAAGTTTCGATCAGCACTGCGGTCTGTACCGTCATATGTAGCGAACCGCTGATGCGAGCCCCCCGTAACGGTTGGCTGCCAGCGTATTCTTCCCGCAACGCCATCAAGCCCGGCATCTGCTGTTCAGCTAAACGGATTTGGGCTCGGCCGGATTCTGCTAGAGCTAGGTCACGTACCGCATAACGGCCTGGTACATAGTGGATGTCTGCTGGTAGTACCTCGGGTTTCACTGCGATTCCTCCAACTCGACCGCTCGTCCCGCCAGTAAAGCTGGGATGCCGTCTCTAAAGGGGTAACTCAGACGACACGAGCCACAGACCAAACGTCCGGGGGCGTCCACCAACTGACCTTTACATTGTGGGCAACGCAACGCGTCCCGGACCCATTGCTCCACCTAAGATACCTCCCCCACAATCCCCGCAATCCCGTCCCGAACCTTAGACATCACTTCGGGGTCTTCTGCTTCCACATTCAAACGCAACAACGGTTCCGTATTAGAGGGGCGCACATTGGCCCACCAACGTGGCTGCTGGGACCAATGGTTCACTGTCAAACCATCTAACGCATCCAAAGTGACCGCACCCTGGGCCGCCTCCGCAGCGTAAGCTTGCTGCACTTTTTGCACTGAATGTACCGGGTCTGCCACCGGGAAGTTGATTTCCCCGGACGACACGTAAGGACTGTGCTGATCCACCATGTCACTCAACTGCAACTCCTCCGTTCCCAATGCCGCCAAAATATGCAGCGCCGTCAAAATCCCCGAATCAGCGTAGTAGAAATCTCGAAAATAAAAGTGGCCCGAATGTTCGGCTCCAAACACGGCGTCTAACTTCGCCATAGTCGGTTTGATGATCCCATGCCCTACCCGGGTACGGACCGTTTGACCGCCCGCTGCTTCCACCGCTTCTGCCAAAGCCTGCGAAGTGATGGCATTACGTACTATCACCGCTGGCCGTCCGGCGGCCAACTCCAACGCCACCTCCCGTAAGGCAATGATCTGGCCAATTACCGAAGGTGGTACAACCTGCCCTTTTTGGTCCACTACGAAACAACGGTCAGCGTCCCCGTCGAAAGCCAAACCAATATCGGCCCCGGATTCCACTACGGTTCGCTGCAGATCTTCTAAATTCTTTGGATCCAACGGATCGGCGGGGTGGTTAGGAAAAGTGCCATCGGGTTCGAAATACAAACGCACCAGGTCTAACGCCAGTTCAGGTAACCCCACAGCGGTACCTAATACTGCATCTACCACCATGCCACCCATACCGTTACCGGCGTCCACCACCACTTTCAACCGACGAATCGAAGCCAAGTCCACCGTTTGGCGTAAAAAGCGAGCAAAATCAGGTATCACATCCTTATGGGTGATGTCGCCGCTGAAGGCCGTACCTAAAGTGGCAGGAGTACATCTTTCTGCCTGCTCCACAATTTGCCGTAGACCGTTGTCCCGGCTGACCGGTTTAGCTCCCGGGCGCACCAGCTTCAACCCGTTATCTCCGGCGGGGTTATGGGAAGCAGTCAACATGGCGCCCGGTAAATCCATGGCACCGGAGGCGTAATACATGGTGTCAGTGGAAATCTGCCCCAACATAATTACGTTCATCCCGGCGGTCCGGGCACCACTGGCCAACGCCTCTGCCAACTCCACGCCGGATAAACGCATATCGTGTCCCACCAACAGCGCTGGAGACTCGTTGAAACTTTGCGCTATGGCCGCTCCCAAACCCCAAGCTTCATCCGGTCCCCACAATTCAGGTACAGCACCTCGTAAATCGTTACTCTTCAAAATGGGGGTGAGGGATCGCACCCGGTCTAGCATAGTTGCACCCACCACCAGTGCACTCAAGGCAAATTGGGTACCACTCGCAGATGTCCATGGCGGGGCGTCACCAAATCTAAAACCGGTGGTCCCGGGGTGGGTGGAGCAGGGCGGGCGCTTTCCCTAACTGAATCCGCTAACGCCATGATCTCGTCTTCGCTTTGCCCAACAGGCATCATCTGAGGCGCTAACCGCACTACTTCCCAACCACGCGGTGGTAGCACCCGCTCGGCGTGGCGCGCGCACAAGTCATAGCCGTTAGGGTCTTTTTCGGTGGCTAATGGACCTAACACCGCGGTAGCTTCGCGGTAGGTGTACGTCAGAGTTGCGACTGGCGGGTTAGGGCAAGCCACATG
>JAISMT010000117.1 GCA_031276585.1 Bifidobacteriaceae bacterium | reverse complement strand
TTTGCGATGGACCCGGTGGTGGGCTTATTGGTGGGCTGGCTAGCGCTGGACCAGCAGGTTCCAGTGGCTGCTATTTGTGGGGTGGCGATGGTAGCGGCAGCGGGAGCTTTGTTGGCTTGGAGTGCTCAACCGTCCCCTGGCGTTGAACCAGACCCGAACCCCAGTGGTTGAATTCACCCCTATGTTGACCTACCCCACACCCACAGCGATTACCAGCCTCCAACTTCGTAACACCCGCAGCCATGTCCCCTAAGCTTGAGCACCATGCTCTACGTGTCCAGCCGGTCCATTAACAGCGGCGCGGGTTTACCTTTCGCGGACATCCTGTTGGAGGGGTTAGTGCCCGATGGCGGCCTGTACTTGCCGCAGCGTTACCCCCAGGTGGGGGAGCGGCGGTTAGCGGAATGGCGCGATCTGTTGGAGCAACAGGGTTATGCGGCTTTGGCGGCAGCGGTGCTGGGGCTGTTCGCGGAAGACTACGCGCCGCCCGTCATCGGGCGTCTCACCCAAGCGGCCTATAACGAAACCACGTTCAGTGACCCCCAAATAGTGCCCGTAGACCAGGTTCCCGGTACCGACCTCTGGTTGGTGCACCTTTCTAACGGCCCCACCGCCGCTTTCAAAGACCTAGCTATGCAAATGTTGGGGCAACTATTTGAATATGAACTGGAACGGCGCGGTACTTGGCTCACCGTGTTGGGGGCCACTTCGGGGGACACGGGAAGTTCCGCTGAATACGCGTTATTAGGGCGGGAACGGATCAAAGTAGCCATGTTGACTCCTCGCGGACGTATGACCCCCTTTCAGCAAGCCCAAATGTTTTCTTTAGACCATCCATCGATAGCGAATTTAGCTATAGACGGTGTGTTCGATGACTGTCAAGATTTAGTGAAAGCCGTCAACCTTGATGCCCAGTTTAAAGCCCGTTGGCATATAGGGGCCGTAAATTCCATTAACTGGGGGCGGGTAGCTGCCCAAGTGGTGTATTACTTTGCAGCCTATTTCCGTTCCGGCCAAGAGCGGGTTTCTTTTGCGGTACCGACCGGAAACTTTGGCAACATTTTGGCTGGTCATGTAGCCCGTGAAATGGGCTTGCCCGTGGATTACTTGATTTTAGCCACCAACGAGAACAACGTGCTGCAACAGTTTTTTCAAGAAGGGGTTTACCGGCCCCGGGACGCGGCGCAAACCCAAGCAACCTCCAGTCCGTCCATGGATATTTCTAAAGCCTCCAACTTTGAGCGGTTTGTGGCAGATTTGTTGGGCCGCGATGGCGAACGGGTACGGGCTTTATTTGGCGAAGAGTTAGTACAACAAGGGTTCTTCGATTTGAGCGGTACGCCCGAGTTTGCGGCGTTACCGGAGCGTTTTGGTTTTATCAGCGGCACCTCCACTCACGCGGACCGTTTGGCGGCTATCCGGGCAATGTGGTCACAACATGGGATGTTGATAGACCCCCATACGGCCGATGCCGTCCACGTCGCCACAGCACTCAACATTCCGGGCCCGGTTTTGGTGGCCGAGACAGCCTTACCGGTCAAGTTTGCTCAAACCATCCAGGAAGCCACCGGTATAAAACCTCCCGTACCGGAACGCTTTACGGGCTTGTTGGACGCGCCACGGCATGTTACGGACCTCCCCAATGACCCGGCAGTACTCAAACTGTGGTTAGAGGGTTGGCTGGGCGGTTAGTAGTTCTGGTGGTTGCACTGTATTAGGCGCAGTCACGCTAGCCCGCTTTGGCTCCGAACGTTGACGTTTGAGGCGGGTCTTAGTATTCGGGGCCTCCCCAAAAGATTCGAGCGGAGCGAGAAGATTGCGTGGGGTACCGCTAGTCTCTAAGGGTCAACCCGGACACAAAACACTGTTATATAGCCTAGGAGCCCGGTTGGTTCGCCGGATTCCTAGAAAGGGGTAAAGCTATGGGACTCATCAGGGCAGCAATGGGAGCAGTCGGCGGGACACTGGCAGACCAATGGTTAGATGCCATCGGTGTTCCCGACGAGTTGGTGAAACAAGACACCATTTTGATCAAAGGGCAATCTCTGCGGTCTGACCCGCGTAGCTCCAACGTCAGTGGAACCTCGGACATTGTGTCTAACGGTTCACGGATTGTGGTGCCCACCAACATGTCCATGTTGTTGATAGATGGAGGCCGGGTGGTGGATGCTACCGCCGAGCCCGGGTACTACACGGTGGATGATTCCAGCCAACCTTCGGTGTTTGGCGGCCAATGGGGTGACTCTTTCCGTCAAGCTTGGGAGCGGTTCAAGTTTGCTGGTACCACGCCCCAACAGCAAAGAGTGGTGTTCATCAACCAACGTGAGATCCGGGACATCAAGTTCGGTACTAAACAACCCATTCAGTACTTCGACACTTTGTACAACGCCGAGTTGTTCCTGCGCACCTTCGGTTCTTTCACCATCTTGATCAACAACCCGTTCTTGTTCTTCGCCAACGTTTACGACAAGTCCATGCCTCGCGTGAACTTCTCGGACATTCAAGACCAGTTCCTTTCTGAATTTTTAACCAAGCTCACCACCGCCATAGCCCAACTCAGCGGTCAAGGGGTGCGGGTAAGTGCCGTTCAGCAGCATCAAGATTTGTTGTCGCAGGCATTGGCGGATTTACTGGACGCGGACTGGACCCAAGTTCGTGGTGTCGAGATAGTGCGGGTGGCGGTGGAGTCCGTCAGTTATGACGAGAAGTCCCGCGAACTGATTGACTTACGCAACAAAGGCGCCATGCTTTCCGATGCCTCCATCCAACGTGGCTATGTGGCCGGTACCGTGGCGGAGGCACTCCATGCGGCGGGTGCTAACCCTGAGGGTGGAGCCGGCGCCATGCTGGGTTTGGGTGTAGCGGGCGGAGCCGCCGGCGGGTTGTTTGGTGGCCCGTTAGTAGCTCCTCAACCACCGCCACCACCCGGGACTGCAGCTTATGGCGCTCAACAACCTGGTTTCCCTCCCAACCCGCCGCCACCCGGGCAGCCCATGGTCCCAGTGCCGGGAGCTTATCCACCACCGCCACCCCCCGCGGGAGCCGCACCGGGGCCCTATGCGCCACCGGTACCTGCTGCACCAGGGCAAGGGTGGGCGGCTCCGGTTGCTGCGGCGGCGGCCGGTACCGTTCCCCCTGCCCCGCCCGGGGGAGTGCCAGCTGGGGTGGATCCGAATGCGGGTGCGCCAGTCCCTCCCGGTGCCGCCGCACCACCACCGCCACCACCTGGTGCTACAGCGGGCCCGCGGTTCTGCCCCAACTGTGGTTCCCCCACCACCGGTTCTAAGTTCTGTGGAAACTGCGGATTCCAGTTGTTCTAATGTCTCAGGCAATTGACTACAAATGCCCCAACTGTGGGTCAGAGGTGATTTTTGACCCCGGTTTGGGACGGTTACGGTGTATCGGCTGCGGCACGGTCTTCGAATCACCGGAGCAGGTGACCGGTGGAACTTTGGGTCAGATGGGCCAAGCTACGCTGGCGGCAGCGCCGGCCGATGCCGCCACGGCAGCTCAGCAGGCAGCGGCTAGTGGTTCGCTAGATCAGGTGGAATGCCGTTCTTGCGGCGCCCAAATTGTGGTGGCTAGTGGTACTCAAGCTTCCACCGAATGTGCCTACTGCCACAGCCCGGTGGTACTGATAGGGCAATTAGCGCAAGGTTTGCAACCCGATTCGGTGGTGCCGTTCCAAGTGGCAGAAGACCAAGCTCGGAACATATTCCACCAGTGGATTTCTAAGAAACGCTATGTGCAAGCCGGGTTTTACTCCCGGGAACGTATAGACAAACTGGATGGGGTGTATTTTCCCTATTTCGCGGTAGACGCCCAGTTAGACGTGCAAGCTGAAGGTACCGCTCATTATTCCGTACACCGGAATAAAAACACTGAACACCATTACTACACGGTGGTTCGGGAAGGCGAAGTCCAGATTGCTAACTTGCCGCAAGAAGCCCTCAAAGCCAGCCGCGCTAATAAGATGATTAACCGTTTGCTGCCTTGGGATTTGACCCGGCAGGTGGAATTCACTCCGCAGTATTTGTCTGGATTCCAAAGCGAACGGCGGGATCTGGATTTCAACGACGTCCAAAACGACGTCATGTATCACCTGGACCTAGCGGGGCGTAGGCTTTTGGCCACAGACGTGTTCCAAGGTAACCGGCGTTACCAGGACTTGAAATTGTGGGGTGCTTCTAGACTCAAACAATGGAAGCACCGTTACACGTTGTTGCCGGCTTGGGTGTTGTTTTATATTGCACCCGGCGGCGAGCTGTTCTATTTCGGCATTAACGGTCAAACTTGGGAAGCCGTGGGACGCTTGCCCGTGAATTCCCGCAAACTATTGCGCGATTCGGCTGTTATTTCCGGTTTGGGGGCCCTGGTCTCAGTGTTGGGACTTTACCTGATGGCGAAAGGTATCTGATGTCTACCTGGTCAAAGATTTTGTTGGTTAGCGCCGCAGCGATGGGTGGGTTATTGCTGGGGGCGGCACCAGCGGGAGCGGTGTTAGCGGATCAGATAGAAGGTCGCGGTGATGTAGTCATATTGGCCGATGGCGACAGTTCCGCCGGGCAGTTTGTGGCTGGTGCCGGTTTGGTGGGCGTAGTAGCTGGGCCCGCGTTGTATATCCGGGTGAAACGAAAGTACTCGCTCACTGATAAAGACGACACCAAAGATCAAGGCATTGGTAGCTGGGTTACCGTCCACCAACGCTCTGACACCCGGGGACGGGGAGCCGAACGGGCCACCGCTGGCCGTTATGCCGCGATGGGTATGCCCCATGTGGTCACTTACAAGCCTCCACCCGGTGGTGGGGACACGCGGGCTCAAGAAATCAGCGTTCAGTAACAGGCTTGGTACCTGGTGCACCAGCAGATTATGAGGAGTGTTGGCAGGTGGCTGGAAGGAAAGGCAGGCGATAGGTATCTCAGGTAGCGTTAACCGGGTGGATGTTGAACAGGCCCTGGAGCATGCCCGGAGTGCTTCTGAGGCTCCGTTGGCGGAGCAAGTCACGGCCTATGAGGAGGCTCTGACTGCGTTGGAGGCTCTATTGGCTCAGGCGGGACCCCGGTGAGGCGGCGCCTGGATGTTGAACTGGTGCGGCGGCGCTTAGCTCGTTCGCGCGAACACGCTGGCGAGTTAATTGCCCAAGGTGCGGTCAAAGTGGGAGGAGCGGTGGCCTCGAAACCTGCCACTCAAGTGGACTTAGCTGCCCCCATTTTGGTGAATGCCGCCGACGCTGGCGCATCGGCTTACGTCTCTAGAGGAGCCCATAAATTGGGCGGTGCGTTAGATGAGTTAGAACGGCGGGGGCAACGGCCGCGCATCGGCCAAATGGTGTGTTTGGATGCGGGGGCCTCCACCGGTGGTTTCACTGACGTGTTACTCCGGAACGAGGCTGCTTTGGTGCATGCGGTAGACGTGGGTTACGGACAGCTAGCTTGGCGGTTGCAACAGGAACCACGGGTGGTGGTCCATGACCGCACCAATGTTCGTTACCTACAACCAGGCGATCTAGACCCGGCACCGCAGTTAGTAGTAGCTGACCTCTCGTTTATTTCATTGCGGACAGTACTGCCGGCTTTGCAAAGGGTGGCCGTCCCTAACGCCACCTTCCTGCTTATGGTCAAACCCCAGTTTGAGGTGGGACGGGAACAACTGCCGTCCGGTGGAGTAGTGGCGGATCCAGCGGTGCGAGCCCAGGCGGTGGTGCAAGTGGGTGCTGAAGCCGCAGCTTTGGGGTTGGGGTTGGTGGATGTGGTGCGTTCCCCGTTACCGGGTCCTTCCGGTAACGTCGAGTTTTTTCTGTTAGCCGTGGCCGGTTTGACTGGACTTTCAGC
>JAISMT010000163.1 GCA_031276585.1 Bifidobacteriaceae bacterium | reverse complement strand
GTAGGCGCGAAACGTGACTGCTCACCACGTTCCTAGGGGAGGCGACGGTTGGACTTCCGGCCTGTGATGGGGGCCAAGGGTGGGTCCCAATTTCGACCCTAAGCTGCCTGGGGTTAAGTGTCAATGGGAAGAGGACCTGCGTATGCTGGAAGTAAAGCCTTTTTACTGAAAGGCGGAACCTGACAACCATGATCTGAGGAAGCTAATGCCAAAGCCGGCCAAGATTGCCCTGGTCACCTGTAGCGAATTCCCCCAGTTGGACGCCTACGATGCCGTCCTGGTTCCCCGGTTTAACTCGCTGGGAGTGGAAGTAGATGCTGCAGTCTGGGATGACCCAACGGTGGATTGGGACGCCTATGACCTCTGTGTAGTGCGATCTACCTGGGATTATGCCTCAAGGCGTGATGAGTTCTTGGCTTGGGCCCGTTCGGTGCCACGTTTAGCTAACCCGGCACCAGTACTCGAATGGAATACCGATAAACATTATTTACGGGACTTAGAACTGCAGGGGGTCCAAGTAGTACCCACCACCTGGTTGGAACCGGACGCTGGTTTGAAGGCCCGAGGGCTGCACACCCGGATGCCCGCCTTAGGAGACTTTGTGCTGAAACCGGCAGTGGCGGCAGGGTCGATTGGGGCCGGCCGGTACACCGCCAACGATTCACAACTGCGAGGCCGGGCTATTGCCTACGCTCTGCGCATGCTGGAGCAAGGCAAAACCGTAATGCTGCAACGTTACTTACCCTCGGTAGACACTAAAGGCGAAGTTTCCATGGTCTACCTGGATGGCACCTTCCGTTACGCGGTGCGTAAAGATGCAATGCTCACGGGACCAGAAGACGGCGAAGACCGCATGTATCACGCAGAACGTTTGGAAGGCGGTTACACCCCGACGGCGGCGGAACGCGCAATAGGAGACCATGCGGTAGCCGCCGCTATGGAAATCTTAGGTAACCCACTGCGGCCCTTCTTATACGCCCGGGCTGATGTGCTCCAAGGGGCAGACCTGGAGCCGGTTCTGCTGGAACTGGAACTGACCGAACCTTCCTTGTTTCCAGAGCTGGCGCCCGGCGGCATCGACCAACTGTGCCGGGCCATAGTAGGCCGCCTTTCTCCCGTGTAAATGAGTAGCGGTTCCTACTAAAGGAGGAGCCGCCCCCTTCTTTTGGACCAGAGATCTGCTTTCAAGATTCATCCCCCGGTCTGTTACGTCAGGCTTTGGGGCCACCTAGGTTGGTGGCCATGGAAGAAAAGAAAAAGGCGCAACCGGAGGCTAAAACTCGCTCGGGCGCGCACGGATCTGAAAACGGCGGGAATCTGGTTCAAGAGACCGGCTTCCGCCCCGAAATAAAACAACGGCAAAAACCCACCACCAGCGGGCCCAGCTGTTTTGTAGAAAACCGGCTCGGTTCTACAGCCGGGACCAACCAGCAAGGGTATTTGAGCGGTAAGCAGCCCGGGAGTTTGGAAATCAACCAGTCCAAGGGAGTAGAAAACTACCAACCCGCAGGCCAGGACCACACTTCAGCGGACCCAAGGCAAGACCAGAGCCAAGCTCAAGGTCAGGGTAAAGACCAGGACCTCAGCCAAGGTCAAGCCATGGATTCAGCTGCAGCCACCGGAAAGGGGAAAGAGCAATGATTCAGGTTCAAGGACTAACCAAACAGTTTGGTAAAAAGACAGCAGTAGACCACCTCAGTTTTGAGGTGGCCAGCGGGCATGTCACCGGATTCTTAGGGCCCAACGGGGCCGGTAAATCCACCACCATGCGCATGATTATGGGTCTGGACCGGCCCACTTCCGGAAAGGTCCTGGTGAACGGACGGCCCTTCTGGACTTCCAAACACCCCCTAACTGAGGTGGGGGCTTTGCTCGACGCCAAAGCGGCACTCCCGGGACGTTCGGGACGGGCTCACCTAGCCCAATTAGCTGCTACTCACGGGATCCCTAAAGCACGGGTTGACCAAGTGATCGGAATGACGGGTCTGGATTCGGTGATCAACAAACGGGTTAAAACCTATTCGTTGGGTATGAACCAAAGGCTGGGGATAGCCGCTGCTTTGTTGGGAGACCCGGGTACCGTGATCCTGGATGAGCCAGTCAATGGGCTGGACCCGGAAGGCGTGATGTGGGTGCGCCAGTTGGCCAAAACGTTGGCGGCGGAAGGGCGTACCGTGTTTATCTCTTCCCATTTGATGGCGGAGATGGCTATGACAGCAGACCGGTTGATCATCATAGGCCGGGGCCGGCTGATAGCCGATTCTACGGTGCAGGATGTGCTGTCAGCTTCAAGTGATGAAGCCACCCGTTTGCGTTCCCCGCAGGCGGCTCAGATAGCGGCTGCGTGGTGCGGGCCGAATATAACTATAACTACGGAAGGGCCAGACCAACTGCTGATCAGGGGAGCTTCTATGGAAGCAGTGGGGCAGGCTGCGGCCCAAAACGGTTGGGTGATCTATGAACTTTCACCCGTCACGGCGTCGTTAGAAGACGCTTACATGAAATTGACCGACACGGCTGTGGAGTACCGCTCCTCGGCTGTTACTGCCTCAGGAGCCCAAAAATGACCGCCACTACTTTTCAACCCACTCAAACTTTTTCTCTGACCTTCCCCGGGGTGGTGAAATCGGAATGGATCAAACTGATGTCTGTGCGTTGGACCTGGTGGTGTGCGGTGCTGCAGCTAGTGCTAGGTACGGGGTTCACTTATTTGATGTCCATGACCCTAACCAAAGACGATGCCGTGATTTCTGGAATCACAGATGGCATGCCGGTCCTATTGGCTAATCAAGGGTTGGTGTTTGTGGGTACGGTAACCACGGCTGTGTTCGGGGTGTTAGCCGCTTCTAGTGAATATTCTTCTGGTTCAATCCGTTCTACTTTGGCGGCGGTGCCGCACCGGGGAACCGTTTTGGGGGCCAAAATGCTGGTTACCTCCTTTTTTATGCTGGTTTTAGGCCTGGTGGCGGAGTCGATTGGGGCTGGTTTGGCCAGTTGGGTTTGTTCCATGCGTGGTTTTGATACTCCGATAGGGGCCGAAGGCTGGGGCATGTTTGCTGGTGCTGTGTTTGCCATGGTGGTGTGGACGCTGATGAGTTTGGGCTTGGGCATGGCATTGCGTTCCAGTGCTGGTGGTATTGCTACTGCTCTGGGATTATTCTTGTTGTTGGATATGATTCTGGGTTTAGCGAGAAGTAATGAACTGATCGCTACGTTGGGCAACTTGACCCCGCTTTCTTCGGGGTCTTTGATGTTCATGTCCGTAGTTACTCCTGGTGAGGATTCCGTGCTGGGTGGATACTGGGGAGGCGCGGCTTGCTTGGCGGGCTGGGTGGTTTTGTGCTTGACCGCCGGCTATGTAGTTCTAAAAAAGCGCGACGCATGACCCATTTACCATAAGACCACACTGGGGGAGGTTGGCCTGTGAAGCGGAATGACCGCTCAGACCAGCCTCCCATTCCTGAACCGGGGCGGTTGCGGCGTTTTACCGAATCGCACCCGGTGTGGGTGAATCTGGCGGTATGCGGCTTCTATATGGCCACTATGGGGTTGTTGATTGTTAGTGAAACTTCCAACCCGGGTTCCACTGCGGTTAGTTTTCCCGATAGCAGTGACTTGCCGTTGGTACGGCCGTTGGCGTTGGAACACACTCGTCAGGTGGGGTATTGGTACCTGTTTGTAATGTTGGCCGGTTCGCTGGCGTTGTTTTGGTGGCGGCAGCAGCATCCGGTTAGGTTGCTGGCTGTTGCCTTGGTGCTCGATGCCGCCAACGGGGCGTTGTTTGGTACTTCCATCGTTTTTCTAACTTTGTTTGGGTTGTTTGCGGTAGCGCAGCGGGCTGGTGCTAAAGCGATTTGGTGGGGGGGAGCGGCCACGGGGCTGGTTTGGTTCGCTGTAGATGTGGCTTTTTTTGCCGGACGTGATATGAACCAGCGGTTGTTCAACCTGGTCGCCTTGGCGGCGGTGGTGGCATTGTTAGCCCAAATGGGAAACCGCCGGCGTTATGTGATGGCGTTGCGTGAATCAGCTTGGCATTTGGCCCAGGAAAGGGACCAGCGGGCCAAGGTGGCGGTAGCGGAAGAACGGGAACGTATTTCCCGGGAGATGCATGATGTGGTGGCACATTCGGTAGCCGTGATGGTCACGTTGTCCGATGGTGCCGCTGCCGCTGTGGAACGGAGCCCTAGCCAGGCGCGCCAAGCCATGGAGAAAGTGTCAGAGACGGGGCGGCAGGCGGTGAGTGATATGCGCCGCCTGTTAGCGGTGCTGCGGTCCGATGTTGAGTTGACGCCCCAGCCGGGTGCTATTGACTTGTTTCCGTTGGTGGCGTCCTTTCAAGAATCGGGTTTGCCGGTGGTTCTAGAGTTGAAAGCCACCCTGCCGGCTAACGCTTCGGCCGCTTTGGCGGTTTATCGGATTGTGCAAGAATCGCTGACCAACGTGTTACGGCACGCTCCCGGGACCCCTTGGGTCAAAGTATTGATTGATCAACCGGACCCTCCCCTGTACCGGGTGGTGGTGGAAAACGGTCCACCGGTGCAGGTGTTAAGCCCGGCGCAGGCTTGGGATGGTTCTGGCCAGGGCGTGGCGGGAATGCGGCAACGGGCCCGGGTCTTTGATGGAGATTTGGAGGCGGGTCCCACTCCTAGCGGAGGGTGGAAGGTTACTGCCTGGTTGAAGGAGGAACCGTGACCGATAATTCGGAACGCATCAAGGTTTTACTGGTGGATGACCAGTCTTTGATGCGGATGGGATTTGCCATGGTGCTGGCGGCGGAACCGGGCATGGAAGTGGTGGGGGAGGCGGCAGACGGGAAATCTGCCCTGGAACAAACCCAAGCCTTACAACCCGATGTGGTGCTGATGGATGTGCGGATGCCACAAATGGACGGAATTGAAGCCACTCGGCAACTAGTAGAACACTGCCCGGACACTAGAGTGATTCTGTTGACCACCTTTGACCTGGATGAATATGCTTTTGCTGGTCTTAAAGCTGGGGCTAGTGGCTTTTTACTCAAGGATGTGCGCCCGGCGGAATTGGTTAATGCGATTAAGGCGGTTCATTTGGGGGATGCGGCGGTCTCGCCTCGGGTTACCAAACGGATGCTGGAACTGTTCGCAGGGCGGCTGCCGGCGGAACCCGTCCAGCCGGAAACGCAAAGTGGAGACGGCGACATCGGCCAATTGATGGATCAACTTACTGCCAAAGAACGCGAAGTGTTTGATCTCTTGGTGGCCGGGCTAACTAACGCGGAAATTGCGGCCCAACTGTATATCTCGGACACTACGGTTAAGACTCATGTTGGTGGAGTGTTACGCAAGCTGGGTCTACGGGACCGGGTCCATGTAGTGGTTTGGGCTTACGAAACCGGCCTGGTACGCCCCGGGGAAGGCCCGGCCTGAAGTAGGTTGGGATATATGATTTCTGCCCTGTTGGCCCTTACCCCTGTGGTGGCCATTCGCCGTCTGGTGGTTTCCGCCATGGAGAACAACGTTTATCTGTTGACCTCGCCGCCCACGGGGCACCAAATATTGATTGACGCCGCTGATGATCCGGCCCGAATTACCCGCATGATTGAAGAAAGCACTTTGGATACGGAACGTCCGCGGCTTTCTGCCATCATCACTACCCACAAACACGCCGATCACATTGGGGCTTTAGCTGCGATGGCTAATTTGACGGCGGCGCCCGTGCTGGCGGGGGCAGCGGATGCCGCCGAGATTCAAGCTCAAACTGGGGTACCGGTAGCCCGAGGTTTACAACATGGTGACCGGGTAGGAGTGCCGGGTTTAAGCCTGCAAGTGATTGGCTTGAGGGGGCATACTGAGGGGTCGATTGCTTTAGCTTGGCAAGAACTGGGCCAACCGGCGCATTTATTCACCGGAGATTCGTTGTTTCCCGGCGGGGTGGGCAAGACTGACGACGATCAGAGGCGGTTCCGTACCTTGATCACGGATGTGAATGAGCGTGTCTTTGCTTGTTTTGATGACGCCGCGGTAGTGCACCCGGGTCACGGGGCTCCTACCACGTTGGGAGCGGAGCGGCCCCATCTGCAAGCCTGGTGGGACCGGGGTTGGTGAACCGTTATGCCGGGATTTGGCACTGCGGGCAGTAGTGGGTGCCGCGTCCCGCTACCCGGGTTTTGAGGATGGTAGCGCCGCAACGTTCGCAGGGTTGCCCTTGGCGGCGAAACACTTTGGCGAAGTCAAGGTAGGCGCCCCGGCGGCCCTCGGCGTCTACGTAGTTGCGGTCGGTGGAGCCACCCAAAGAAAGGGAAAGTTCCATAGCGTCAATAGCGCCTTCCAGGAGAGTTTTGAGTTTGGGGTCGCTCAAAGCTTGTACCGGGGTGGTAGGGTGAACGCGGGCGGCCCAGAGTGCTTCATCAGCGTAGATGTTGCCGATGCCGGCTACTACCTCTTGGTTTAATAAAGCGGCTTTGATGTTGGTGCGGGCGTGGCGTTGGATGCGGCGGCGGAATTCCGGCCAGGGGTCCCCCTCTAAGGGTTCGGGCCCCATTTTGGCCACAAGAGGAATTTGTTCCACTTCTAAGGTAGGTAAGGCAGCTAACCAGCCGAACTTGCGTTGGTCATTGAAGTAGAGTGCTGAGCCGTCTAGAAAATGAAATACAGCTCGCGTTGAATTGTCTGGCAACGCTCCAATCAGAGAATCATTGGGATGCCCACCGCCCCAATCGGAGGCGCCAGCCGTATTCCCGGGGTTGCCGGTTTGGCTGGTAGCGGAACGGAATACCATTTGGCCGGTCATTCCTAGGTGGGCCACCAAGCTATTGGGGCTTTCCAGGTCTAGGATTAATACTTTGCCGCGGCGGCGGGCTCGTTTCACTTTAGTTCCAGTCAATAGTTCAGCTGAACCCCTAAAACGGCGCGGTTCTAGTTGGTCAATTGACTCAAGGTGACGGCCTACCACCAGGCGTTCTAGGCCTCTTCGGACGGTTTCTACTTCAGGTAGTTCTGGCATCCGCCTAGCCTAGCGATCCTTTGGTTACCCGGGCCATAAGGTTACGTTTCGCATTTTTGTTTCGTCTTAGACTGATCTGGCGGTATAAAAC
>JAISMT010000083.1 GCA_031276585.1 Bifidobacteriaceae bacterium | reverse complement strand
TTGGGTTTCGCTTGGGATGAGGCGCACGATGACGCCGAAGTATTAGAACATGCCGCCTCGGACCGGTTTATTGACGCCTTGGACCGTCTTTTAGGGCACCCGGCGCGGGACCCCCACGGTGATCCCATCCCGGCACGCGACGGTTCGGTGGTCCACCCTCCAGCGGAACCACTGGTGGGAGTGGAAGCCGGGGTCCAAGTAGTGGTGGAACGAATTTCAGATGCGGACCCTGAAATGTTGCGTTATTTTGCGGCCGTCAATTTGGTGCCCGATGCCGTGTTGACGGTGGCGGAACGCCGGGATTTTGCGGGTGTGGTGGTGTTAAGTTTGGACCCTTCCGGTCAGGTGGTGGAGTTAGGTGATATAGCGGCGGCAGCCATTTGGGTTTCCCGAGTGTTACCTTCCAAGAATCCGGATTAGTCACCGGATTCCAGAGTAAGGGGGGAAGAAACTTTGATGTGTGGGGTGGGCTACTCGGGGTCCTCGTAAAAGATTCGACCAGCGGGAGAAGATTTTGTGGGGCCTACTAGGAATCTTAGATTTTTCACTGGATTCCTACGCCCTCAAGCTGATTGGCGTATTACTAGTTGGGGGGTGATGATCCGGGGATCAGCCATCAGGGGGGCAGGTCCAGATTCGATGGCGTCTAACAGGAGCCGGGCTGCCCACAAAGATAGTTCGGCGGCGGGGTTAGTCACGGAGGTCAGTAGCGGATCAGTGGACCGCGCAATCTCGGAATCATCCACTCCCACCACTGCTACATCACTTGGTATTTGTAGTCCTGCGGCTGTCATGACCCGCATAGCGCCCGAGGCCATCAGGTCGCTTTGAGCAAAAACCGCATCAAATCGGGTGCCGCTGTCCAAGATCTGTTTCATAGCTTCTTCGCCACCCTGATAAGTGAAGGCGCCTGAAGCTGAGGGGCCGGGGGTGAGCTCGGCTTCCTCTAGGGCTTGGTGGTACCCCTGGGTGCGGTCTCGGGAAGGGGTCATGTCTGGGGGGCCAGATAACAGCGCGATACGCCGCCGTCCCTGAGTTACTAAATGATTGGTAGCTAAGTAACCGGTGGCTTGGTTATCGATATCAACGTAGGTGCTTTTGGGGCTGGTTACAGCCCAAGGGCGTCCTACGTAAACCACTGGTAGGTCCGCATCGCGGGAAATCGCTTCAGTGGGACCGGTGCGGTGGTGGGAAACCACCACCGCACCGTCAACATGTCCGGGTCGCAGTAAGCGCATAGCCTTATCTGGAGCTTCATCCGGACGCAGAATTATGAGAATCAATTGGTAGTCGGATTGGTGGAAGGCTTCCGAAATTCCGATGATGATTCCGCCCAGGAAGGGATCCGCTAGTACCAAAACATTGGGTTCGGGTATTACTAGTGCCACCGCGTGGGCACGGTTGGAGGCCAAAGCTCGGGCGGCTTGGTTCGGGGTGAATCCTAATGCTTCTACCGCTGCCTCCACCGCCTCTTTCGAGGCCGCCGAGGAATGGCCGGTCCCTGAAATCACCCGAGAAGCAGTGGCTCGTGAGACGCCGGCCGCGCGCGCTACGTCATCGAGCGTGGGGCGTCCGCCAGCGTTTTCCATTTCTTCAATGCCTATCTATATGTCAAAGCTAGTCAACGTTTAGGGGTGCGGTAATCACCACACCCCTAAACGCCAACGCTACTGAAACAGGTTACCCCTTAACGGCTCCGGCCATGATCCCGGAAACGAGTTGTTTACCGGCCACAAAGAACAGTGCTACCAACGGGAAAGTGGTTAAGGCTACTCCAGCCATGATCAATGTGTTGTCTTGGAAAGTGCCAGCCGCCAACCGGGCCGCCGCTAAAGTAAGCAACGGCACATCTTGCGAGCGGGTACCGATTATCAAGAATGGCCAGTAGTAATTAGTCCATTGGGCCACAAAAGTGAACAATGCCAGCATGGCAGCAGCGGGGCGGGCCGCCGGCATAGCCACATGCCAAAAAGTACGAATCATAGAGCAGCCATCTACGCGGGCGGCTTCAATCAGCTCATAGGGTAAAGCGGCATCCAGATATTGGGTCATCCAGAAAACACCGAACGCTGTGACTATCCCCGGCAAAATCACTGCCGGCAGCTTGCCGTACAGATCCAATTTGGACATGATAATAAACATGGGTACGGCACTGAGCTGAGTGGGTATAGCCATGGTGCCAATCACAAACACCAATAGTGGCCCTTTACCCCTAAAGCGAAGTTTAGCGAAGGAATAGCCCGCCAGAGTGCAGAAAAACACCATGGCCACCGAGCAGGCAGTGGCCACAATCACGGTGTTAGCTAAGGCTTTGAAGAAATCCAGGGTACTGAAAGCCTTACTCAGGTTGCTCCACAGCTGGTCCCCAAAGCCGAGGCCCATAGCGTCATGCATGTTTTCAGTTCGGGCGGAAGCGATCTGTAGGGTGTAAAACAGCGGATATGCAGAGATCAGCAACACCAGGCCTAACAAGGCATAACTGACCTTACCGGCCCGCCGCCCTTCTGAACTCCAGCGGATGCGATGGCGCTTTGTTTTACGCGTCGATGGCGCCTGGCCGGTGGTAGGTAAGGCACTGGTTGAGTTTATGGTGCTCATTTCCGACCACCTACTTTGGTTTTCTTAGATTTAGTTGAAGTTCCCCCGGGGGAGGCGATGCGCCGCGTCAACATAAAATTGAGGATTGCAAACACCACAATTATCAGGAACAAGATCCAGGCAATGGCGGCGGCACGACCCATGTTGGAAGGGTTATTAGAGACAAAACCGGTCTTCCAAAGTAACTGGGTTACGGTCAAGAATTGCCCCCCGGAACCCCCGTAAGCATTCGAGATAGAAAACATTTGGGGTTCGTCAAAGACCTGTAAACCAGCAATGGTTGAGGTGATGATCACAAAAACTAAAGTGGGCCGGATCATAGGAACAGTGATGGACCAAAACTGTCTAATGGGCCCGGCGCCATCGACCACTGCGGCCTCATAAGTTTCCCGAGGAATGGCCTGCATTGCGGCTAGTAAAACCAGCGTGTTGTAACCGGTCCAACGGAAGTTCACTATAGCGGCCACTGCTAAGTGACTAGCCAAAACATCGCCGTGCCAGGAAATGGGATCCAGGCCAATGTGCCCCAACATTTGGTTGATGATTCCGGTTTCGTCAGAAAACATCTGCCGGAAGATAATCCCGGCCGCCATTGGAGCCACCACATAAGGTAAAAGGACGCCCATGCGCCAAAAGGTTTTGGCTCTCAGGTTAGCGCTGAGTATTGCCGCTAACACCATGGCCACCATGATCTGAGGTCCAGAAGACAAAATGAAGATGGAGAAAGTGTTTCTGAGGGCCAACCAGAACTCAGGGTTGCCTAGGGCCCACATAAAGTTTCCCCAGATGGAACGCTCGCCGCCTCCACCGGATACTAGGGCTACTCCCTGGTCACCACCAGTCATGTTCCATTGCCGGGTGGCGATGTACGCCGTATAAAGCAAGGGAAACAAGCCGATCACCGCAAAAATCAGGAAGAACGGCGAGATATACAGGTAAGGGGAAAGTTTGACGTCACGGCGGCCCCTCCGCCCGCGGGCCAGGATTTTTTGGTAATCCTGGTCCGCGGGGCTGGAGGGACGCACTGCAGCAGATGTGTTCATGAGCTGATATTGGCTAGGTACTTGGACCCGCCGGAAATGGGCGATGGGCAGCGGGTTTTCAGCTACCTAGAGCTTCAGGACAGGGCCTTGACGTCGGCTACCCACTGGTCCCAGGCTTCCTTAGCCGTAGCAGTTTTATCTACGTCCACCTTAGACAGCGCGCTGGCCATCTTGTTTTGGATGTCAAAGTAGGAACTGCCCTTGTAAGGAACCACTTTTACGGCCTTGGCCCGGTTGGCGAAAATCTCGCCTACCGGGGCATCGTTTAAGAAGGCATCCACCTTGCCGGTGACGGCGGCATCTTTTTGTGCATCCAACGCCGAGGGGTAGTTGGAAGCTGCAGTAAACACTTTGACCTGCTGTTCCGGGGCGGTGAGCCATTCGACCAGCTTCTTGGCTTCTTCCTTGACCTTGGACTGTTCCGGCACCACTAGGAATGAGCCACCCCAGTTGCCGCCGCCACCGGGGAACACGTCAGCAATGTCCCAACCCACAAAGTCCTCGCCAGCGGAGTTCTTGATGTTGTTGATGATCCAGGCTGGGCAAAGCATGGTGGCGAACTTGTCGCCCTTGAAACCGGCGGTCCAATCCTCGCCCCACTGTTGCAGGCCAGCGCTTTCTTTGTCATCCATGGCCGCTTTGGTCACCATGTCATAGAGCTTCTTGATCTCGGCGTTTTCGGTGCCAATCACTTCGTTGGAATCCGGGTCCACATAGGACTTTTCCACTTGGTTCACCATGCCTTGGTAGGTGGCGGCAGCAGAATCAAACCAGGCCACACCGCCAGACTTGGCTACGAAGTCTTTGCCCACCTCGAAATACTTTTCCCAGCTGGAATTTTCGCCACCAAGCAGTTCAGCTACGGCCTCCCGGTCAGAAGGCAAGCCAGCCTTCTCAAACAGGTCAGCCCGGTAGCAGATGGCTTCGGGACCGATGTCGGTTCCAGAACCGATCACCTTACCGTCGGGAGTGGTGGCCTGAGCCGCCTTCCAATCCAGGAACCGGTCGCTGGGAATCACATCGCTTAGATCAGCCAATTTATCGGCATTGAGCACCATGTCCGGCATCCAGTCCACGTCCACAGCTTGAATGTCGTAAGCGCCGCTTCCGGCCCCTAAAGCGGTGTTGAAAGCCGAACGGGCGTCATCGGACGTAGCGGCTACGGTGGCTTTGATGGTGACTTCAGGGTGAAGCTTCATGTACTCGGCGTAGAGGTCAGCTCCCTGCATGGTCTCGGTGGTTTTATCGTAACCAAAGTTGTTGAACGTGCCGATGGTAATGGTCACTTTGCCACCGTCTTTACCGCCGGAGGACTGGCCATCTTTGTCGTCACCGCCGCACGCGGCTAACGAGAGCCCTGCCAGCAGCGATACGGCTGCCAGTGAGGCGATTCGAGAATATTTCTTAGTAAGCAAAACGGACTCCTTCGTCTAATCTGGAGGAAGCGCGACTTAGATACTGGAAGCGCTTCCACAATGGTTTCGATCATTACACCAAACCGTTACGAGCGCAAGTCTCGTTATTGAACCGTTACTTGCGGGGCCAAAAACGGACCATTCCCACACTTTAAAGCAACCCCAACGGTTTTACTCGGCGCGACTCCAACTGTTCTCCCGGTGAGACGCAGCAGGACCCCATCAACGCTCAGATCTTTTGCGAGGACCCCGAGTAGCTCACCCCACAAAACCTCTTCGCTACGCTCAGATCTTTTGCGGGGACCCCGAGCCCGGAAGAACTCGGTTCCAGCGTCAAAGTTTCTTCATACCAAGTGGTCTAGTGGCAATGCCCAGGCTGGAACTCAAAACCGGTGGCAAACTGATTACCGCCGCCGTAGTAAACGCGCGGTGGTGACAACCGGGCCGTAGCGCAAACACAAAGGAGACCACTAATGACCAGCCCTATCTTCCCGCCCACGTTCCAGTTTGGTGCGGCCACCTCCTCTTATCAGATCGAGGGGGCCATCCGGGAAGGTGGCCGGGGTCCTTCCATCTGGGACGTGTTCTGTGACCAGCCCGGTGCCATCCAAGATGGTTCCAGCGGTGCAGTCACCTCCGACCATTACCACCGCATGGAGCAAGACGTCGCCTTGATGGCGCAACTGGGCTTAGAAGCGTACCGTTTTTCCATTGCTTGGCCTCGGATCCAACCCCAAGGCCGGGGCGTCATCAACCAACCTGGTCTGGACTTTTACCAACGTTTGGTAGACCAACTACGTTTGCACGGCATCAAACCGGTTGTCACCCTGTATCACTGGGACTTGCCGCAAACCCTAGAAGAGGCTGGTGGGTGGCCTAACCGAGACACCGCCTACTATTTCGCGGACTACGCCGCTGCTGTAGCCCACCACCTGGGAGACCGAGTAGACAGCTGGATTACCGTGAACGAACCCTGGTGTGCCGCCCTCCTGGGTTACGGTGCTGGGGTTCACGCACCGGGCCGTCAAGAACCGGCTGAGGCTTTGGCTGCGGCCCATCACCTCAACTTGGGTCATGGCCTGGCCGCCCAGGCGGTCCGCAGTGAAGTGGCTGGCGCCCGGCTGGCGGTGGCGCTCAACCCTCACGTGCTGTTGCCTGCTTCTGAGTCCCCAGACGACATCGCCGCCACCCGCGCTATGGAATTAGTAGGCAACGAACTGTTCCTACAGCCCTTACTCGAAGGGCACTATCCGGCTGAGCTGTTGGGGCAGCGCCACGTCACCGATTGGGGTTTTATCCAGGATGGCGATTTAGGGCAGATTCACCAGCCGCTCAGCTACCTGGCGGTGAACTATTACATGACTTGGCGGGTGGCCCACCAGCCGGGCCAAAACCCGGGGGGCGCTTGGGTAGGGGTGTACGATGCCGCCCAGTTGCCAGCCGTACCGCCAATTACCGCCATGGGTTGGAACATTGACCCGACTGGTTTGACTCGGCTACTAACTGGGCTGCATCAGCGTTATCCCCAGGTTCCGTTGGTGGTAAGCGAAAACGGGTCCGCTTTTGCCGATACGGTGGCGGCCGATGGCGCCGTCCACGACCCGCAACGGGTCGATTACCTGCGGGGACACCTGGCGGCTCTAGCCGAGGTGGTAGCTGCTGGGGTGCCAGTGGAAGGCTATTTCGCGTGGTCTTTGATGGACAACTTTGAGTGGGCGGAAGGTTACCGGCCGCGCTTTGGCTTGTTCTACGTGGACTATGCCACCGGCGAGCGGATCTGGAAAGATTCGGCCCGTTTCTACGCCGAGGTGATACGTCACCGCGAAGTCACCAATGCCAGAGGGCGCTGATGGGTAGGGCCCAGATTTGTTGGCCAAAGTCGATGGTGGCGGTGCCGGTGTGCAGCACTATTCCGGCGGTAAATTTGTCCCCCAGCCGGTCGCGTAGCCATTGAAGATGTTTGGTGCCCCAATGGTCGGGGCTAGCGGTGGCTTTGATTTCGATGCCGACGGTTAGACCTCGGGGGTATTCCAGGATCAAATCAACCTCATGGCGGGCGCGTCCACCACGTCTCAACGTCACATCGGGGGAAACCAATTTAAAGTGCCACTGTGGTCCACTTACGAGTGCCATTCTGGTGTCCACTTACGAGTGCCATTCTGGTCCGCCTAGGCACAACCCCGCCAGCAACATAGTCACAGTGACTAAAGGTTAGAGTGAGGCATGTTTGCTACTTTCGATGAACAAGCCGATGCCGCTTTCATCACGTTTAGTGACACTGAGATTGAACCCGGCGGAGCGGAAACCACGATACGTACGGCCAGCCCCGGTGGCAGTGAGATCAACCTAGATTTCGACTCCGTTGGCCGTTTCCTTGGCATTGAAATCCTCAATGCTACGGAACTACTCCCCGCCAGTTTGCTGGCACAAGCCACCGAACCAACAATCGACCCCGACTGGTGGTCCGGCTTACCGCGAGAATGAACGAACCTTGAGACTTAACGGTTCAAGCGTCAAAGTTTTAAACCCCTAGACCACTTTGGGTCTGAAACTTTGACACTTGAGCCGACTTTTTCTTACCTCGCGAGGTTCCCCGCAAAATATTCGACCAGCGGGAGAAGATTTTGCGGGGTATCGCCAGATGTAGTCAGCCCACAAGTAAGCCAAAATGCTTTACGAATGGATCAAAATCGCGGTCAAAATAGAGCGGTGATATGCCGTTCTGTAGACAGTAGGAAGCGATAACTACATCCGCAGTTTTTCTGATGGTGGCCCCTTTTCACCGCAATTCACGGTAGTGGTGTGCCGCAATTTGAGCTGCTTCCCTATCGAAAAGTGGTACCACGGGATATTCTAATAACTCAGATTCCGCTTGCCTTAGATCGGAATCATGTCTAAAACCTTGCAAAATTTCCACCAAGATTAGGTCACCAACCAAGAGGTTATCTGTGCCTAACAGTTGGTCCAGTTTCTATACGGTCGGAGAATCCACCCCGTTGAAAAAGTCGCCCCAAACGCTGGTGTCAACTAACGTCACCATGTTTTAGTTGCCGCTACGTCGGTGCGGATATCCTCCAAGTCCCCTTCCCGCAGTGCTTTTCCGCGCAAGGCGCGTAGGCCCGTGGCCCGCCATGCACGAATCAATGCCCGCAGCCCGGCTTCCACCGTGGCTCGTTTGGTTTGGTTACCGGTTATTAGCGGGGCTTCGTGCATCAGCTCATCATCTATCACGATATTGGTACGCACCCCAACCTCCAGTGTGTATGTTCAGCTTCATATATACACATCACCGGGTGTTCTCGGCAAAATCGAACTCTAGGCACAATCCCACCAGCCAATACCCGCCAAGTTAGTAAAGGCGATTCTGGTTGGTTAAAGCGCCTCCGGCGGGCAGGCGTCATCGAACATGGGGAGCGCCCCACACTACGTTGACGGTGCTACCAGCCGGTGCGGCTGGGACCAGGTTCCCTACGACCTCTTGGCCGTCAACCAGTAGCCGCCCTCCGGGGCCAGGGTGGTTTACCCGAATCTGGTAGACAGCTCCCCTAAAACGCCGAGTCACGCTGAAGGGCGCTAATTCCGGTGGCAGGCAAGGGTCAATCACCAGGCCATCAAACTCGGGCCGGATGCCTAAAAGGTGTTGCGAAACGGCCCGGAACACCCAAGAAGCGGCTCCGGTGAGCCAAGAGTTTTTGGCTTCGCCGTGCCGGGGGGCCGCTGGTCCAGCAATCATCTGGGCGTAAACATAGGGTTCGAGGCGGTGGGTCTGGCTTACTTCTTGCCGGTAAGCCGGTGTTATGCGGCGGTAATAGTCAAAGGCTCGGTCCGGTGTGCCAGCTATGGTTTCAGCGATTATGACCCAGGGGTTGTTGTGGCAAAAAACGCCGCCGTTTTCTT
>JAISMT010000222.1 GCA_031276585.1 Bifidobacteriaceae bacterium | reverse complement strand
CACCAAAACCAAATCCACCTCATCGATCAGGTTTTCTAAAGCCGCCACCGGAGTGGCCGGGTTCAAAGCAACACCAACCTGAGCCCCTAAGTTCCGTAACACCCGCGCCAAACGGACCGGGGCTTTGGCGGCTTCAACGTGAAAAGTAACGCTGGTAGCGCCCGCCTCCGCATAAGCCGGCGCCCAACGGTCTGGTGCTTGAATCATGAGATGGGCATCCACCGGTATGGGACTGACCTGGACAATCCGCTGTGCCACTGGCAACCCCAAGGTCAGGTTGGGCACAAAATGGTTATCCATTACGTCCATATGAACCCAATCCGCGTTCCGGATCCGTTCTAGTTCGCTTTGCAGATTAGCGAAATCTGCGGAAAGGATGGAGGCCGCTATCTCTACTGGCACCGCACCAGCGTACCTACATAGTCACCCGGCGAATAGTTGCTTCGCTCAAGGCTAGCCTTCCAACTCACGGCGTAAACGGCGTATCTTCCGGTCAGAGACCGTGCGTTCTCCCAGCTCTTGGGGAGTCCACTCCAATCCCTCGGCGTTATAAGCTCCCGGAGCGGGGCGGCGGCGGCGTTCCGGAGCCTTGACCCCCGGGGCCAGAATGCGTGTCCGCACCAAAAATCCGGTGTGGCCAATCATGCGGTGTTCGGGGCGCACCGAGAGACCCTCCACATGCCAACCCCGTACGGTGGATTCCCAAGCTTCCGGCTCGGTAAAACCTTCATCGGCCCGCAGTGTCTCTACCAGGCGGGACATTTGGGTGGTGGTGGCTACGTAAGCCATCAACACGCCACCCGGAGCTAACACCCGGTGGGCGGCAGCTACGTGTTCCCAAGGAGCCAGCAGATCTAGCACCATCCGGTGATAGGCCCCGGCTTCTAGATTGTGGGCTACGTCAGCCAGGTCTCCTACCCGTAAATCCCAAGCCGGATGGGGGGCACCAAACCAACTTTCCACGTTGGCCCGGGCGATGGGCGCAAAGTCCTCCCGCCGTTCTACACTCACCACTTTCCCTTGATCCCCCACGCCCCGCAACAAAGACATGGTTAGAGCGCCCGATCCGGCTCCCGCTTCAATCACCCAAGCCCCCGGGTAGATGTCTGCCATTTGCAGAATTTGCCCGGCATCTTTGGGGTAGATCACCGCCGCTCCCCGCGGCATGGACAACACAAAATCCGCTAGCAACGGACGGAGCGCCACGTATTGCGTTCCAGCGGTGGTAGCAATCACACTGCCTTCCGGCAGCCCAATCAACTCGTCATGTCTGAAAGAACCCCGGTGGGAATGGAACACTTTCCCTTCTTCCAGCACGATGGTGTTGGGGCGGCCTTTGGTGTCCGTCAACTGGACTCGGTCCCCCACTCGGAACGGACCACGCCGCTGCCGGGCGCCGGTGGCTTCACTCATGGCCGTCCACAGTACAGCAGTGGCCGCATAACCAGTCGAGCTAGGAAAGCCCTACTGTGGGTGACATGTTGGTCCAATCTTTATCGCCTTCCCGAGCCGCAGATTTCATGCGTTGCCCCCTCTTGTACCGCTACCGGGCCATCGACCGTCTGCCCGAGGCGGCATCGGCCGCTGCTATGCGCGGAACCGTGGTCCATTCCGTTTTAGAAGCTCTGTTTCAACTGGACCGGGAACAACGCACTTTGGAAGCAGCCCAAACGTTAGTTCCAAACGCGTACCAAAAACTGCGGGAACGCGACAACCGAGTGGATCAACTGTTTACCGGCTCACTGACCGAGGAAGACTTCCTCAGCGGGGCCAGGAACCTGGTGCAAGCCTATTTCCAATTGGAAGACCCCACCCGTCTACTCCCCGAATCAACCGAACTGTTAGTGGAAGCCTCCCTAGAGGACGGCCTGAAACTGAAAGGCTATATTGACCGCCTGGATGTGGCACCCGGTAGCGGGGCGTTGCGAGTGGTGGATTACAAAACCGGGAAATCACCAGCACCGCGTTACCAAGCTGAAATGTTGTTCCAGCTGCGGTTCTATGCTTTGGTGTTGTGGCTCACCCGAGGCCAAATCCCCGCCATGGTGCTGCTGTTGTATTTGGGAAACCAAAACCGGGTAGAGGCGGTACCCAGCGCCGGAGATTTAGAAAGAACCCGCCTCAAAATTGAAACCATCTGGCAGCAGATCAACCGGATGCTCGAAGCCCAAGACTTCCCGCCCGCCAAAGGACCACTCTGCGGCTGGTGTTCTTTCCAACCCCAGTGCCCGTTGTTTGGTGGGGCTATCCCGCCATTTCCCGATGCACCCGCCGCAACCACTCCGCAGTGATCTGCTCAGCACTGCTAACCGGCACCACCCGGGCCTGTGCTGGGACCGCCACCAGCCCCGGTACCGCCACCGTAGTAATTCCTGCCGCCACGGCGGAAGCCGTACCCGTAGGGCTATCTTCCACCGCGATGCATTGGGCCGGGGTGTATCCCAGCAGTTGCGCTGCCGTTAGGTAAGCCTCCGGGTCAGGTTTGCCCCGCGAGACTTCATCACCCGAAACCACTACTCGGAAAACGCCCGGTAAGCGGTCTGAAATCGCTGAGGTGAACCGCCGCCAAGACATGGAAACTAAGGCACAGTCCAAGCCCGCCTCCCGGCAACTCGCTAAAGCCTCCAACACGCCCGGCTGCCATGATTCGGCCGCCAGTACTTTCTCTATCACCAGGTCCAACAGTGCGTTCACCAAGGTTTCACTGTCTAAATCCACGCCGGCGGCTTGCAGCACCTTGGCGGTGTCATATAAATCCGCCCCCACCAGAGATTTTGCATCCTGGTTTGCCCACTGAGCACCAAAACGTTCCGCCAGCACCAGCTCAGCCGCAAACCAAGCCGGTTCGGAATCCACCACGGTTCCGTCTAGGTCCCACAAAACTGCCTTCAATTCCAGGGCTGTCATGGGGTTCCTTTCACAGAAAAATAGGTGGCCGCTGGGTGGTGAAATACCATCGCATCGGTGGACTGTTCCGGTTCTAATAAATCAGCCTCGGTCAGCGCTAAACCTAACGCCTCGGCTTCTAATAACTGAAACAGAATACGGCGTTGCCCCAAATCGGGACAGGCCGGATAGCCTAAGGAATAACGCTGTCCCTGGGATTCGGCTAAGCCCAACTCGGAGCGAATCCGTTGGTGGGCCAGCTGGGCCAACGCTTCCGCTAATTCCACGGAAACCCCATGTAATTCCAGGTAAGAGCGGTAATCTCCGGCTGTAAACAACTCGGCGGTAGCTTCCGAGAATTTCTCCCCCATGGTAACTACCTGCAACGCCAACACGTCTACCGCTTCCGGGTCTATATAGTCCACCAAAGAACGCCGCCGCCCGGAGGGTTGCCGGGGAAATTCCAGCCGGGCTCTTTCCGCTGCAGACAGTTCTGGAGACTCCAATATCACTACGCTTTGACCTTCCCGCCGGACTGGAAAGTAACCCCAAGCGATTTGGGGGCGGGCCAAAGAATCCAACCGGATCCGTTCCAGAGCCGCCGCCAAGCGCGGTTCACCTTCACTTTGCGCTAATTCCTGCACGGTAGCGGAGCCTAGACCCGCTTTGAGTCCCCAACGCGCCTCAAATAGAGTCCGTTTGTCGAGGTAAGGCAGGTAGTCCTGCAAAGGTATGCCTTTAGCTCGGCGCACCCCCCAGAACGGCGGCACTGGGATAGGGGCCCGGTCTAACGGTTCTGGGGTGCTGTTACCGGCCGGTGGTACCCGACTTGGGGGGCGACGAGCTTTCGGCGGAGTGGGAACGTTAGCCGGTGCGGCCGATGCTGCGGCTGGCGCCGCCTCCGCTGTAGACGATGCCGTCGCAGACGTAGGGGTGGCAGCGTCTACCGGTGGTTCTGTTACGGCCGTTGAGACAGCATCAGATACCGGCGTGACGTCATCTACCGGGCCGGCGGCGGGCGCCACCACTTGGTTCATGACCCGTAAACACTCGAAAGCGTCTTTGGAGTAGTAGACCCGGCCCGGGAACTGGGGCGCTAAATCTTCTTCCACAAACCGGCGGGTCAAAGCCGCGCCTCCCAAAAATACGGGCCAGCGTTGCGCTAATCCCTGCACCACCATCTCTTCGAGGTTTTGGCGCATCACTTGGGTGGATTTGACCAGCAATCCGGACATGCCGATGGCGTCTGCATTCGATTCGCGGGCGGCGGCCAGTATCTGCCCAATCGATTGTTTAATCCCAATGTTGCGCACCTGGTAGCCGTTATTGGATAGGACTATATCCACCAGGTTCTTACCGATATCGTGCACATCTCCCGCCACCGTGGCCAACACCACCGTGCCTTTCGGCTCTTGGCTTTCCTGCGCCATCAGCGGCTCCAAATGGGCTACCGCCGCCTTCATCACTTCCGCTGACTGCAACACAAACGGCAGTTGCATACGCCCCTGACCAAATAGCTCCCCCACTTGTTCCATGGCGGGCAACAAATGGTCGTTGATAACGCCTAACGGGGTGGCACCCTCCGCCAAAGCTGCATCTACGTCCGCTTCGAGACCAGCCCGGTTACCGCTAATCAAACGTTCCGCTAACCGCTCCAACGGAGCCAAATCTTCCAAACGAGGACCAGTGGTCTGGGTTAGATCCGTGTCACTGGTCAACTCCAACAACGTCAGCAGAGGGTCATAGCCGTCGCGGCGGCGGTCAAACACTAGATCCTCGGCCGCTTGGACCGCTTGGGGATCCAAACGGTCCAAAGGCAAAATCCCACCGGGCCGCACTATGGCAGCATCGAGCCCCGCCCGCACCGCCTGGTCTAAGAACACCGAGTTCAACACCACCCGGGCGGTGGGAGCCAGCCCAAACGAGACGTTAGAGACGCCCAACATCAGGTGGAGTGGTGGGAATTCGGCCCGCAAACGGGAAAGCGCGGTGAGGGTCTCTAGGGCATCGCGGCGGGTTTCTTCCTGTCCGGTACCGATGGGGAAAGTCAAAGCATCCACCAGAATGTCGCTGAGCTGTATACCCCGGTCCAGCAGCTCGTGAATCAACCGGCGGGCAATCCGCACTTTAGCTGCAGCGGTGCGGGCTTGGCCTTCCTCGTCGATGGTGAGCGCCACTACAGCGGCGCCGTGTTCTTGCGCTAGAGCGGCAATTGC
>JAISMT010000205.1 GCA_031276585.1 Bifidobacteriaceae bacterium | reverse complement strand
CGTCGGCATGATTCCAGTGGATCGCAGCGGGGGCCAATCCGCTTTAACAGCTCTCAACCAAGGCCGTCAGGTGTTAGAGGATGGGCATTTATTCGGTATCTATCCGGAGGGAACACGTTCGCCGGATGGGCGGCTCTACCGCGGGAAAACGGGGGTAGCGCGGTTGGCTTTGGAAACGGGGGCTCCGGTGATTCCGGTGGCCATGATCGGCACCAACTTGGCGCAACCACCCGGCCGTCGCTTACCTCGCCCCACTGGTATCGGGATTGTGTTTGGGGCGCCTTTGGATTTTTCGCGTTACGCGGGCCGGGACCGGGACCGCGAGGTGTTGCGCGAGGTGACTGATGAGATTATGTATCAATTGATGTTGTTGTCCGGACAAGAGTATGTGGATGTGTATGCGGCCACTATGAAAGCCCGCATCACGGCTGGAACTCCAGAAGATCTGGACCAAGACCAGGAAGCTGCCCCCGGCGGGCGCACCAGACCGAAGGGGCTTCAAGCCCCCCAACCCGAACAGGAGAGTTGATGACTGTCAAAAGAGTGGCTTTGCTAACTGCTGGGGGGTTTGCACCTTGCCTTTCAGCTGCGGTAGGCGGGCTGATCCAGCGTTACACCGAGCTGGACCCGGGAATTGAAATCCTGGTGTATCAGTACGGGTACCACGGGCTATTGACCGGAGATTCCTATTTGGTGCCGGAAGAAGGCCGAGCTAAAGCAGAGCTACTGCAACGTTACGGTGGTAGTCCTATCGGCAATTCCCGGGTCAAGTTGACTAACGCGGCGGATTTGGTCCGCCGGGGTTTGGTGCCGGAAGGCGCGGATCCGCTGGCGGTAGCTGCGGAACGCCTCCGGTCCGATGCCGTAGATGTGCTGCACACTATAGGTGGCGATGACACCAACACAACGGCGGCTGATCTGGCGGCTTACCTGCAAGAACATGGCTATGGATTGACCGTGGTGGGTTTGCCAAAAACCATTGACAACGATGTAGTACCCATCAAACAATCTTTGGGAGCTTGGACGGCAGCGGAACAGGCTTCAGCCTTCGCCCAGAACATCATTGGAGAACACCGCTCCAACCCCCGCATGCTCATAGTTCACGAGGTGATGGGACGCAATTGCGGTTGGTTGACGGCCGCTGCTGCCACCGAATACCGGCGTTGGCTCAACGAGCAGGAATGGAACCCGGCTCTGGGCTTAACCAAAGAACGCTGGGATATTCACGGGGTCTACGTCCCAGAGCTGGAATTGGATCTGGAAGCCGAATCGGCTCGTTTGCGCGGCATCATGGACCGGATTGGCAACGTGAACATCTTCTTGTCGGAAGGTGCTGGAGTGGAGACCATAGTTCATGAGATGGAAGTGTCCGGTCAAGAGGTGCTGCGTGACCCCTTTGGCCACGTCAAACTAGACACCATCAACCCTGGCACTTGGTATGCCCGTGAATTCGCTGAGCGCATGGGGGCACTCAAAACTATGGTGCAAAAGTCCGGCTATTTTTCTCGTTCAGCTCCGGCCAACCAGCGTGACCTGCTGCTAATCCGTTCCATGACTGATCTAGCGGTAGATTGCGCTCTGGACGGCCGTTCCGGTGTGATTGGTCACGATGAAGAAAACGATGACATCTTGGCGCCCATCGCTTTTGAACGCATCAAAGGCGGCAAAGTATTCGATGTAAACAAGCCTTGGTTCACTGACTTACTTGACGGCATCGGCCAACCGCGCTAAAACCCCATGGTGCAGCAAAACCTGGAAAGCTACCGTACCCGTCCGGCAGCGCAACAACCGGACTGGCCCGATCCGGCGGAATTGCGGGCAGCTACGGCTGCTTTAGAAGCTAAACCACCGCTAGTGTTTGCCGGAGAAGCGGACGTGTTGCGGGCCAAGCTGGCGGCCGCTCAACGGGGTGAGGCTTTTGTGTTGCAGGGCGGTGACTGTGCTGAGATCTTTGCTGAGTCCTCAGCGGACCGTATCCGCAACAAGATCCGCACGGTGCTGCAAATGGCGGTGGTGTTGACCTATGGGGCGTCGCTGCCCGTAATCAAGTTGGGACGTATGGCAGGGCAATATGCCAAACCCCGTAGTGCGGCTACCGAAACGCGGGGTGAAGTCACACTGCCGGCCTACCGGGGTGATGCCGTCAACGGGTTTGAGTTCACCGCCGAATCGAGACGTAACGACCCTTGGCGCATGGTGGAGGCCTACCACCATTCTTCATCTACCCTCAACTTGATACGCGCTTTCACCATGGGTGGATTTGCTGATTTACGGTTGGTGCAAGAGTGGAACCGAGGGTTTACCGCTAACCCGGCCTACGCCCGCTATGAGGAGTTAGCCGCCCAGATCGATAAAGCTGTGAGGTTCATGGCGGCTTGCGGGGCGGATTTTGAAGCCCTCAAGATGGTGGAATTCTTTGCCTCCCACGAGGCCTTACTGCTGGATTACGAGCGAGCCTTGACTCGGATTGATTCGCGCGGCGGGCAGCCCTACGACTGCTCCGCCCACTTTTTATGGATAGGGGAGCGGACCCGCTCGCCGGAAGGCGCACACGCCGAACTATTGAGCCAGGTGCGTAACCCCCTAGGAATCAAGGTGGGTCCCAATGCACACGCGAGCGACATTCTCCGTCTGGCGGACAAACTAGACCCTCACCACGAACCGGGCCGCATCACGTTGATCACCCGGATGGGGGCTGAGACAGTACGAGCCGTTCTGCCTGGTCTAGTGCGGGCGGTAGGGGCCGCGCATCGGCCGGTGCTTTGGATGTGTGATCCAATGCACGGCAACACCTTTACTACCGCTGGCGGGGTTAAAACTCGCCGTTTCGACACCGTTATGGACGAGGTCCGGGGCTTCTTTGAAGTATTACGGGGCGAGGGAGCAGTGCCGGGCGGTCTGCATGTGGAGTTGACCGGGGATGACGTGACGGAAGTTATGGGCGGCTCAGAACAGATTGATGATGAAGCGTTGACCCGCCGTTATGAAAGCCTGGTGGACCCCAGACTCAACCACCAGCAAGCTTTGGAGATGGCCTTTCAGGTGGCAGAGCTATTGCGGGCGGTCAACTGAAGTCTTTTTCGGCAGTGACCGGATAGGGTTTGGCGGGGCACCTCTGAGAATCAGTTCAACGCCGAGTGGGTACAAAAAACCCACACGGAGAATACTGGCTGCTTCAGGCCAGAAGTGGGCGATAAGTCCCAAAAGAACGGGTAAAATGATGGCTGTACGCAACCCAAACTGCATCAAAGGAGACAAGATCAATGGGGAACGCAACCTTCTCGCACGGAGACGTCAGTGTTGAACTGCCGTTTGTGCCTGCCACCACCGGTAACAACGGCTATGACATAGGTAAGCTGTTGGCCAAGAGTGGGGACACTACCTTCGACATCGGCTTCGGGTCTACCGCTGCCTGCAAATCTGCCATCACCTTTATTGATGGCGATGCCGGTGTACTGCGCTACCGGGGTTACCCCATTGAACAGCTAGCGGAGAAATCCAGCTTTCTCGAAGTGGCCTACCTGGTGTTACACGGCGAGCTACCTACCCAAGAACAGTTAAACGAGTTCTCCAGCTGCATCAACACTTATCGCCTGATTGATGAACGGCTCAAGGAAATGTTCCGCTCGGCGCCCCGGCGGTCCCATCCCATGCCGCTACTTTCCGCTGCCATCAACATGTTGTCTACTTTTGTGCATACTAATCCTCAAGTAGATTCCAACGATTGGGATGACGCGACCCATCGGCTGATGGGTGCGGTACCCACCTTGGCCGCCTATGGATACAAAAACTCTATCGGGCAGCCCATGATGTACCCGGATGATTCGGAAAGCTACGTGGAAAACTTCATCCGGATGTCCTTCGGTCTGCCCACCGCTCCCTACCCGTTCGATGAAGAGATCACCAAAGCGCTCGACGTGCTGTTGATTCTGCATGCTGACCACGAACAGAACTGTTCAACCTCCACGGTGCGCCTGGTCGGTTCTTCCGGCGCCAACATGTACGTCTCAGTGGCCGCCGGAGTGAATGCTCTTTCCGGTCCCCTCCACGGTGGAGCCAACCAAGCAGTGCTCGAAATGCTGGCAGAGATCAAAGCTCAGGGTGGTGACGTCACCATGTTTGTGGAGATAGTCTAAAAACGGGAAGCGAATCTGATGGTCATTGGGCACGGCATCTACAAAATCTATGATCCGCGGGCTGCCATAGTGAAACAACATGCGGACGCCATACTGCGTCACAAATCCGGCCACGACCAACTGCTCGATATTGCACTGACCCTGGAAGAGACCGCGTTATCAGATCCGTACTTCCAAGAACGCAAACTGTACCCCAACGTGGACTTTTACACTGGTTTGATCTACCAAGCGATGGGTTTCCCGGTGGACATGTTCACGGTGCTGTTCGCGTTGGGCCGCTTGCCTGGTTGGATTGCCCATTGGCGGGAACAACGCGCTGATCCCACCACCAAGATTGGCCGCCCCCGCCAGATCTACGTGGGGGAAGTAAGCCGCGACTACGTGCCCTTGGAACAGCGTTAACGTTTTTTTAACAGGCGGCCGCCGCTTCCGGGATGGAAGCGCGGGTACTGCCGGAAGGTCGCGCTGGGACAGACGATTCCTGGCCGATTCGGGCCCCTGCCCGTCAGGGGCTTGGTTCAGCCTTCGGCCCACCCGGCACCCCTCCCTCAACCCCGCGGCGGCCGCTACCCCCGGGGGTAGCTAACTAACGGTCGGTCGGCGGCTGATATTCGGCCGCTGACCGAGTCCGGGCCGAGCTTTAGCTCCACTGGGCTAGCTCCACCGGGAGAACCAAACTTCACGCAAGTGCCAAAGTGTCTTCCGCTAGCTTGTACCAAGGTTTGACGCTCCCGCAGTTGCGCGCGCAAAATAAAGGGTGCCACCAACCACATCCCTGCCCTCCAACTCGAACCACTCATTGAACGTGACGGGAGGCGGCGGCATCGTACTCAGTAAAGACCCCAATTGGTGGCGTCAAGCGGTGGTCTACCAGATCTATCCCCGGTCTTTTGCGGACGCTAACGGCGACGGCATCGGGGATCTGCCCGGTATCACTTCCCGAGTGCCTTACCTGCAAAAACTGGGGATCGATGCCGTCTGGCTGAGCCCTTTTTACCCTTCGGCTTTGGCGGACGGTGGCTATGACGTGGACGACTACCGGGCGGTGGACCCGCGAATCGGCACGCTGGAACAATTCGACCAAATGAGTCAAGCCCTGCACGCTGCGGGGATCCGGCTCATCGTAGACATAGTTCCCAACCATTCCTCCAACCGGCACGTTTGGTTCCAAGAAGCTCTGGCCAGTCCGCCGGGATCCGCCGCCCGGGAGCGCTATATCTTCCGAGACGGACTGGGACCGGACCGCTCGCAGCCCCCCACCGATTGGCAGGCCGCCTTTGGAGGACCAGCTTGGGAACCAGTAGGGGACGGGCAGTATTACCTGCATCTCTTTGCACCGGAACAACCAGATTGGAACTGGGATAACCCCGAGGTGCGGGCCGATTTTCTGCACACCTTGCGCTTTTGGTCTGACCGGGGGGTGGACGGGTTCCGGGTCGACGTAGCGATGGGTTTAGCTAAGGACCTGTCAGCTGAGGTGTTACCCAGCCAAGCCGAGTTGGACATGATCCCAGTTGGTCCAGAACACCCCACCCAAGACCGCGACGAGTTGGACCAGATTTACGCCGAATGGCGTGAAGTGTTCAACTTATATGATCCGCCCCGGTTTGCGGTGGCCGAAGTGTGGGTGGAGCGGCCGGAACGGCGGGCCCGTTACGCTCGGCCTGACTCCCTGGGGCAGGCCTTCAACTTTGACCTGCTGCGCGCTGACTTTGACGCGGCTCAATTCCGCTCCGTGATTGCTACGAACCTGCGGCATGCCGCCGAATCTGG
>JAISMT010000094.1 GCA_031276585.1 Bifidobacteriaceae bacterium | reverse complement strand
GAGCAGAGCGGAGAAGGAAAGGGGGAGTCCGGTGGAACGCGGCGGGTTATAGCTGGTTCGGTAATAGTTGTACTGGTCGGGGCACTTTTTGCGGCTGGCTGGTGGGTAGGTAAACCGGTGTGGGACAAGCTAACCCAGAAGAAGACTGAGGCTATTACGGACTACCCGGGCCCGGGCTTCGGTGAGATTTCAGTCACCATTGAACAAGGCGATCTGGGCAGTGTGATAGCAGACAAGTTGGTAGCGGCCGGGGTAATAGCAACCGCTGGCCCTTTTATTCAATTATTTACTCAAGCCGGAGATCAGGCCGCCTCGATTCAACCGGGGACTTATTCGCTGAGCAAAGAAATGAGTTCGGCCCAAGCTTTAGGCGCGTTGATGAACCCGGATAAACGCTTAGCAATAACATTTACTGTTCCAGAAGGAAAACGCGCCGCCGAGGTCTATTCCATTGTTGGTTTGGCTTTAGCTAAGGCTGAATTAGACCCTAAAGCTGACCAGGCCACTATCGATACCACTACCGCAGAGAAGGCCGCATTGGTTGAGGCCGCTGCGGCCAACCTGGAGGGGATTGGGCTCCCGGCGGAAGCCAACCGATTGGTGGAGGGCTGGTTTTTCCCGGAAACTTACTCCTTCAATCTAGGCACCACACCGGAAGCGATTTTAAAGAAAATGGTGGCTACCACCATAAGTGTTCTAGAAGAACTGAAAGTGCCCCGAGACCGTTGGCTCGAGGTAATCACCATGGCTTCTATGGTTGAAAAAGAATCAAAACTCTCACCGGACCGACCCAAGGTAGCCCGCACGTTTTACAATCGCTTAGATAAGGGAATGCGGCTGCAATCTGATGCCACGGTGGTCTATGGCGTGAAACGCTTCGATGGCAAAACGGCTACCAGTGATGCTGACCGGGCCAACCAGAATCCTTTCAATACTTATGTGGTTCCCGAGCTGCCAGCCGGAGCAATCTGCAATCCCGGCCGAGAAGCAATTTCCGCCACTCTAAGCCCGGCTTCAGGATCCTGGCTCTATTTTGTAACCGTTAACCCTGAAACTGGTGAAACTGAATTCAACGAGACGGCAGAAGGCCACGATAAGTCAGTGGCCAAATGGAAAGCCTGGGAAGCAGCGCACAGCAAGTGAAACCGCAAGTGTCTAGAGGTATCCCGAGCGGGGAAAAGCTTGCCCCAGATGTAAAAGCGCCGAACCCTACGGGGTTTGGTGGTCAGGTGGGGGTAAAACAAGCCGCAGTTCTGGGGTCTCCCATAGGGCATTCTCTTTCTCCGCTGCTGCACCGGGCCGCTTACAAAGCTCTGGGTTTAGAGAGCTGGAATTATGAGGCGTTCGAAGTCACTGAGGTGGAGTTCCCGGACTGGTTTCGCCAACTGGGGGAAGGCTGGGCGGGTTTGTCTCTAACCATGCCGCTCAAACGAGTGGTTTTGGAAGTAGTAGACCATCTTGACCCGCTCGCGGCCGTTACCGGTGCCGCTAACACGGTGTTATTCACTGCCGGAGGAACCGTGGCGGCCAACACCGACGTATACGGGGTAGTAGAAGCGGTACGGGCAGCGGCACCAGGCCGCTCTTTTAGCGACGCTAGTGCAGTAGTGCTGGGCGGTGGGGCTACCGCGGCCTCTGCGTTAGCAGCTTTGGCTCAGTTGGAAGTGAAGGACGTAACCGTTCTGGTGCGTTCTTTGGCCCGGTCGCGGCTACTGATCGAGGCAGCAGCTCGCATGGGGGTACGGCCCCAATTTCATAAGTTAGGCGCCGGGCAGTTAGCGGGACCTTGGCCTAGTGGCTCTACCCAAGCGGCGGATTTAGTGATTTCTACGCTTCCTGCCGGGGCGGCCGACTACTTGGAACCCCCCGCAGCGGCCGATGGCGTGTTACTAGATGTGGCATACGCCTCCTGGCCCTCCGCGTTGGCTAATGGTTGGAAAGCGGCTGGCGGAATATTGGCTTCACCTGAAGAGATGCTGCTACAGCAGGCCGGCGAACAAGTGCGACTAATGACCGGTTTGGCCGCGCCGATGGCGGCAATGCGAGCGGCTTTACAGGATAAACGGGCAGAATAGCGGATATGTTGCGTTGGTTGACGGCAGGTGAATCGCATGGCCCCGAAATTCTGGGGCTGCTGGAAGGTATACCCGCAGGGGTAGCTGTTACTGAGGAAGACGTAGCAGAGGCCTTAGCGCGACGCCGTTTGGGTTATGGCCGGGGCGCCCGTATGGGCTTCGAAGCCGATCAATTAACGTTACTGGGCGGTGTGTGGCGTGGCTATACCACTGGAGCACCAATAGCTATCACCATTCAAAACAGTGAGTGGCCTAAATGGGAAGCCGTGATGAACCCGGGGCCCGGTCCCCGCCCGCCCGGCGCGCGTGCCACCCCCTTGACTAGGCCCCGGCCCGGCCACGCCGACCTTCCGGGTTTAGTCAAATACGGACATCGGGATGTTCGCGCCATTTTGGAACGTTCCAGCGCCCGGGAAACTGCTTCGCGGGTAGCGTTAGGGGCGGTAGCCCAAGCTTTTCTAGACCAAGGCCTCGGCATCAAACTAGTCAGTCATGTGGTTAACCTTGGTGGTGTAACCGCCAGCCGGTCCTGGTGTCCAGGTCCGGAAGACGGGCCTCGGTTGGATGCCAGCGCTACCCGCACTCTAGACCCAGCGGCAGAAACCGCCATGGTGGCGCGGATAGACCAAGCTAAACGAGATGGTGACACCTTAGGCGGCCAAGTGGAAGTGATTGCTTACGGAGTTCCAGTGGGTTTAGGCTCCCATGTGCAGGCAGACCGCAGGTTAGATGCTCAACTGGCTGGCGCGGTGATGGGTATTCAAGCCATCAAAGCCGTGGAAATCGGTATGGGGGTAGAGCTGGCGCAACTGCCCGGTTCGCAGGCTCATGACCCAATATTCCGGGAAAACGGGAAGGTGACTCGTTCCACTAACCATGCCGGCGGCATCGAAGGTGGTATTTCTAACGGCGAGCCCGTAGTGATCCGGGCCACCATGAAACCCATTCCGACCGTTCCTAACGCCCTACCCAGCATAGATCTCGAAACCGGAGAACCCGCACCAGCGGTCCATCAACGGTCCGATATTACGGCGGTACCCGCTGCCGCAGTGGTGATGGAAGCTGTAGTGGCACTGGTACTAACCCGGGCGGCGTTGGAAAAACTCGGGGGAGACTCACTGTCTGAGGTGCGCCGCAACTTAGCTGGATATCTTGAAGCCGTGCCGGAGAACCTACGATGAGTGCTTTGGTACTGATTGGACCACCAGCTGCCGGGAAAACCACCGTAGGGCGCGAACTCGCATCGCTGTTGAATTTACGGTTTCTAGATACTGATCAGATGGTGGAGCAACGGAGCGGCCAGACCGTAAGCCAAATCTTCCTCAACCAAGGCGAGGCTGAGTTCCGAGTTCTAGAACGGGCAGCTGCCGCTGAGGCCTTAGCCGCCAGTGAGTCGGAAGGGCTTGTAATAGCGCTCGGCGGCGGCGCCCCTTTGGATGTCACGACTGCTGAACGCCTGAAAAATAACCACCACAACCGGGTGGTTTTTCTAGATATATCGGATTCCTTAGCGGCGCGCCGCGTTGGTTTGAACGCATCGCGTCCCCTACTGAAAGAATCACCGCGTAGAGTTTGGCGTGAACTAATGGCACAGCGGCGGCCCACCTACGAAGCGTTAGCGTGGATCACATTGAAGGTTGATGGCTTGGCCCCAGCTCAAACAGCGGCGCGAATAGCTCAAATGGTGATGGCGAAGGAGTCCTGAAGATTGAACGAGTCCCGAATTGAGGTCCGCACTGAGGAACCTTACTCAGTGGTGGTCCGCTCCAACCTTCTGGCTGATCTAGGGGCCTACATTCCACCTGGAACGCAGCGGTTGATGTTGCTGTTTGACCCAGCGGTGGCCGGCCCTATACCAGCGTTGGTTGACACCCTGCGGACGGTAGGGTTTGAAGTTCACTTGCTGGCCGTCCCGTCCGGCGAAGACGCCAAACAGCTCGACATAGCAGCCACCGCCTGGCAACGCCTAGGTGAGGCAGCTTTTACCCGAACTGATTTGGTGATCGCAATAGGAGGGGGCGCTACCACCGATCTGGCTGGCTTTGTGGCCGCCAATTGGTTACGCGGCACGCCGGTACTTCACGTCCCCACCACCTTGTTGGCTATGGTGGATGCGGCCATCGGCGGAAAAACCGGTATCAACACAGCTGAAGGTAAAAACCTGGTAGGGGCATTCCACCAACCTGAAGCCGTATTATGTGATCCCGCTTTTCTTACCACGCTCCCGCCCCCAGAACTGATCTCCGGTATGGCGGAAGTCATCAAAGCTGGGCTAATTGCAGACGGTGGCATCTTGGATGTGGTCTGGTCCGGTCCCCAAGAGACTCTAAACCCGGAGGGGCCTCTGTTAACTGAGCTAATCCGCCGTGCGGTGACGGTCAAAGCCCAAGTGGTGGGGGATGATCCCAAAGAAGCCGGGCGACGGGCCATTCTGAATTATGGGCATACTTTTGGGCACGCCATCGAACAAGTTGAACACTTTGGTTGGCGTCACGGTGATGCCGTAGCGGTAGGAATGGTTTTTGCCGCCGAAGTGTCGGTACGGGCCGATGTGATGGATCCCTCGTTGCTGGGACTGCATCGGGAGCTGCTCTCGGCGGTTGGGCTACCCATCTCTTACCCTTCGGGACGGTGGGACCACTTGAGTACCGCCATGCGGCGCGACAAAAAAAACCAAGGTAAAACCCGACGCATGGTGTTATTGGAAGATGTAGGCAGCCCCATTATTGTGCGAGACGTTCCTGAGTCGCTGTTACAAGAGGCGTACCAAGCCATTTCGGCGGTGTCTGGTGCTGAACCGTACCCCACGCGGGACGGCGTAGTACACGCACTAGATAACCCTTACGGAATTCCCTCCTACGTGCCGCCGGCCGAGTCAGCATCCGGTCCTGAAAACTGGGAAAGATGAACGTGAATCAGCTGTTAGTACTCAACGGACCCAATTTGGGGCGTTTAGGGGCTCGGGAACCTGAGGTTTACGGTGCCATGAACTTAGAACAGTTACGGAATTCTTGTCTTGAATGGGGTGCCGAACTGGGCTGGGACGTAGAAGTACGGCAAACCGATAGTGAAGCCGAATTAATTGGGTGGTTACACCAGGCCGCGGACCAGAATTGGCCAGTGGTGCTAAATCCGGCGGCATTTACTCACTATTCTTATGGCCTACGGGACGCTGTGGCTCAAGTGCCGTTGGTGGTCGAAGTCCACATTTCTAATCCGGCGGCTCGGGAGTCATTTCGGCACCGCTCCGTAATATCGGGGGTGGTTAAAGGCACCGTTGCTGGTTTTGGTTTCGACTCTTACCGCTTGGCTTTGATAGCTATAGCGAATCTATAACGCACCAATGCTTGGGTAGGGGGATATAACCCAAAAGGAGCTTGGCCCCGTACTTTCAATACTTGAGTAAAAATACTAGCTTTAGTTCGGTGAACTGGGTTTGGTATTCAACGGCGCTAGTTTGCGATCTACCAAATCCAGGTAAAACGCAGATTTGAGTTAGGACTATAGCCCCTAATCCGTTAGAGTGACTCTCGGTTGCTCAAAATTCGCTCTAAGAAGAGCGACACCAATGAGACTAGAGGTGTCCCGATGTCTAACGCTCCTTTGAAACATCGTAAAACTAAGTTACTAGCAGGGTTTAAAGGCCGAGGCTGGGTCCGTTCGGTAGCCATGGTGGCTGTAGCCGGGGTGGCGCTGACGGGGGTCACCGTGTTGCAAGCGCTGAATAGCCCACGAGGGGCTGCTGCATCTAGCCTGCAGGTGGACGCTGCGGTCTCGGAACTCAAGGTGTCACCCGCCCCGGAGACTAATCCCCAGCCCGTAGGCGGCGTGGGGGCTTACCACAGTGAGGTGCTGGCTTTGGGTTGGGATACCCGGATTGGGCAAGTGGGG
>JAISMT010000036.1 GCA_031276585.1 Bifidobacteriaceae bacterium | reverse complement strand
CTACAACTCAAACGGCGTAGTCACCGTACGAATGACACCCTCAAGACTTTCCTTCTTCAACATCGCGTCGACCTTTCGTTTCGCGACTTCAGTCGAAAAATGCCACTCAATTGGTGTCTCACCAGCCGCACGAAGCTGACCGTCAATTTCTTTCAATACTCCTTCATGCCAGAAAGCAGCACCACTTGGTGGGTATCCCTTCCAGTCTTTAGCATCAAGCAGCACCCGACGTGTTGCATCATACCCATCGAAATCCACACCATTCACCTGGTACTCGGTACCACGTTCCATACGAGTAACAAACTCCTGATACTCAACACCCCTAGTCCGTTTAGCTGTTTTACCCCAACTACCCGGACCGCCCTCACCCTTACCCCACCAATCCTTCCCCACACACCATTATTGACATAGACCCCCGTCTAAACTAGGCCGGTGGCATTGAAAACGGTTGCAGTCTTAGGGTCCACCGGGTCTATAGGGACCCAAGCGCTGGAAGTAATAGACCGGCATCGGGACCGTTTCGAGGTGGTGGCTTTAGCGGCCGGTGGGAACCGCCTGGAATTGTTAGCGCAGCAGGTGCTGGCTTTTAACCCGCAACACGTGGCCGTACCTACCCCATCGGCAGCTGCCGCTTTAGAACGTGCACTGAGCACTGAAAATGCTGAACGTAGACGGCATAACGGGAGCGCACGGCATCGTCTGCCGGAAATCTGGGTGGGCCCCAACGCTTCGGAACGGATAGCCGCCCAAGGTGCCGAGGTAGTGCTCAACGCGTTGGCTGGAGCGGCGGGCCTGCGTCCCACCTTGGCCGCTTTGCGAGCGGGTTCAACCCTAGCGCTAGCCAACAAGGAATCTTTGGTGATAGGCGGCGCTTTAGTGCAGTCCCAACTGCAACGCCCGGACCAGATAGTGCCAGTGGATTCGGAGCATTCGGCGTTGGCCCAATGCTTGCGGGCCGGTCAACGCGCTGAGGTAGACCGGTTGATCCTCACCGCTTCGGGGGGGCCGTTCCGAGGCCGGACCCGGGAACAACTGAAACGAGTCACCCCAGCTGAAGCCCTGCAGCACCCTACCTGGGCCATGGGTCCGCTGGTTACAGTCAACTCCTCCACCTTGTTCAACAAAGCCTTAGAACTGATTGAGGCTCATCTGTTGTTCAGTTTTCCGCCCGAGCGGATTGACGTAGTAGTCCACCCGCAATCACAAGTCCACTCCATGGTGCAGTTCCGGGATGGTGCCGTGATAGCGCAAGTTTCACCCCCGGACATGCGGCTACCCATAGCCTTGGCTTTGGCTTGGCCGGAACGCCTAAACGGGGTGATTCCTTCTAATAACTGGAATGCCGCTACCCAATGGCATTTTGAACCTTTGGATGAATCCGTTTTCCCCGCTGTTCAAATGGCTCGTCAAGCCTTAACGGCTTCCCCCCTGCACCCGGCGGTGTTCAACGGAGCTAACGAAGCCTGCGTGGAGGCCTTTTTGGACGGCCGCCTCAGCTATTTGGGTATCACCGACACCGTGGCGGCGGTACTACAGCGTTTCACCTCCAGCGTTTTGCCAGGTACAGTCCCTAGCTTGGAACAGGTAATGGCAGCGGACGCTTGGGGCCGGACCCAAGCAGAAGTAGAAGGGAACCCGTAAATGGAGTTTTGGCTGGGGTTACTCGGAGTAGTGGTGTTCATCGTCGTGTTGGTGGTGTCAGTAGCTTGGCACGAGCTGGGCCACTTATTGCCCGCCAAACTGTTCAAGGTGCCGGTTTCGCAATACATGGTGGGTTTTGGGCCCACCATGTGGTCTAAGAAAGTCGGGGAAACTGAATACGGGGTCAAATGGATCTTATTCGGCGGCTACATTCGAATGCTGGGCATGTATACGCCGGAACAATCCGCCCGAGCCGCTAAGAAGGGCTGGCGTCATTCCATGGCTAACGCGGCGCGGGAGGCCACCCGTGACGAGTTAGCAGAGGTGACACCCTCGGCCCAAAACCGGGCTTTCTACCGGCTTTCTACGCCCCGCAAACTGGTAGTGATGCTGGGTGGCCCCACCATGAATCTAATCTTGGCGTTGGTCTGCATTGGCGCCGCTATCTCCCTGGTAGGGGTTTATGGCACCTCAACTACGGTGGAGGAAGTGCCCCCCTGCGTTACCGCCAGTGGTCCGGGTACCAGCTCTAGCGAATGTCCAGAAAACCAAGTACCAGGCCCGGCTTTCACAGCTGGGGTTAAAGCTGGAGACCGTTTGGTGGCTTGGAACGGTGAACCGTTGGAAACCTGGGATCAGGTAATCACAGCGGTAACAGCGGCTGGACCGGGCCGCTCTACTTTGACGGTGGAACGGGAAGGGAAACGCCAAGACTTGGAAGTTGAACCGGTAACCGCTAAAGGGTCGGCTGGTTCCACCAAGGTGATTGGCGTTACGTCCCGGGCTGAATTACAGGTCCACAAGGAGCCATTCTGGAAGGCTCCGGCTCTATTAGGAGAACAGGTGGCGGCCTCAGCTCAGCTTTACGCCCGGCTCCCGGTAGCCACCTGGGAGACCCTGGTGGACATGGTGAAAGGCAACGAA
>JAISMT010000019.1 GCA_031276585.1 Bifidobacteriaceae bacterium | reverse complement strand
CCGGCTGGCGGGTGGGTTGGATGATTGGCCCGTTAGATGTAATCCAAGCTGCCACCAACCTGCAATCTCACCTCACTTCTAACGTGGCCAACGTCTCACAACGGGCCGCTCTAGCCGCGATAGAAGGCCCCCTCGACGTGGCCCACCAGATGCGGGCCGCCTTCAGTGAGAGGCGCGCCACCATGGTCAAAATGCTGCAAGAAATTGAGGGCATCTATTGCCCGATGCCGCTAGGCGCGTTCTACGCTTACCCCTCGGTGCAGGGCCTGTTAGGTAAAACCATTCGCGGCGCCCGCCCCATGACTTCTTCGCAACTGGCTTCCCTGATCTTGGACGAGGCTCAAGTGGCAGTGGTACCGGGGGAGGCTTTTGGGCCCTCCGGCTACCTGCGGCTCTCCTGCGCTTTGGGACTCGAGGACCTGGTGGAAGGCGTAGAACGGCTACAAAAACTGTTGGCTGAGGCACGTTGATTGCGAATACTGAGCCAGAAACGTCCAAAGCATGAGACGGCTTGGGTAGGCCTTGCTATTCCCACCGGTACGAGTTCTACTTATATAACTGCCCGGTGTTATGGGCGGTGCGGCCCAGCGCCTGTCGACACCACAGACGCAGCGGTCGCTAACTCGGGATTGGGGTATCCCGAGGGGCTGGGAGGTACCACGGGGGAGGCACCTCCCAGCCCACCATTATTCTTTCAAGCTTTTCCAGCTGGCGGGGTGGACCACTTTGCGTGACTTGGCGGCCCTTCCTAAGGCCCACCTGCATCTTCACTTCACCGGATCGATGCGTTTGGCCACAGCGCAAGAGCTAGCAGTGGAGGCGGGGATTCGCCTGCCACGCGGTTTAGGACCGCAAGCAGGCCACGTCCATCACCTTTCGCCGGATGAACGGGGTTGGTTTCGTTTCCAGCGGTTGTACGACGCCGCTAGGCACGCCGTAGTGACCGAACAGGCTTTACGGCGGGTGGTACGTGAGGCCGCCGTTGATGACGCTGCAGAAGGCTCACGCCGCCTCGAACTGCAAATTGACCCCACCACTTATGGGCCTTATGTAGGCGGGATCACGCCAGCTTTAGAGATTGTTTTGGACGAATCTCGGGCCGCTTCATTGGCTACTGGGGTGGAGGTAGCTCTGGTGGTTGCTGCTTCCCGTTTACGCCACCCCCTGGAAGCACGTACTTTAGCCCGATTGGCGGCGCGGTACGCCGGGTCCGGTCCCGGCGAAGTGGTGGGTTTTGGTCTTTCTAACGATGAACGCCGGGGGCAAACCTCGGAGTTTGCACCAGCTTTCCAGATTGCGCAGCGGGCTGGTCTAGCGGCTTTACCGCATGGGGGTGAACTGTTGGGCCCAGACCATGTTCTAGAAGTATTGCGAGACTTGCGGCCGGACCGGATTGGTCACGGGGTGCGGGCCAGCGAATCACCGGCGGTGCTACACCAGCTGATTGACGCCGGTGTCACGCTAGAGCTTTGTCCCTGGTCTAACGTGTTTTTAGGGGTATATCCGGATGCGGCGTCCGTACCGGTAGGTCGCATTGTGGAAGCGGGCGCGCGGGTGGCGCTAGGGGCAGATGATCCCCTTATTTTTGGTTCACGCCTGGTGGACCAATACCAAATGCTGCGTGATGTACATGGGTTTAGTGACCCTCAGTTGGCGGCTTTAGCTCAAGATTCAGTATTGGCATCTCGAGCCTCAACCGTTACCAAGCGAACTCTTTTAGCCGAGATTGAGGCGTGGCTCAGTTCACCAGAGTCGGTTCCGGAACCAAAGTGATACCGAAACGGCGCTGAACTCGGAGAGTGATCTGTTCTGCTAGTTCTAGAACATCGCTGACGGTGGCACCACCCCGGTTGGTTAGAGCTAGGACATGTTTGGTGGAAGTGGTAGCGCGCGCGCCGGGACGTACCCCCCAACCTCGTTGCACACCGGTTTGTTGAATCAACCAAGCCGCCGAGGTTTTGACTCCGCCTGGGGCCGGGAAGCGGGGTGCGTCCGGGTCTAGGTTCCGGTCTTGGGTCTGAGATAACACCGGATTAGTGAAGAAAGAACCGGCCGACCAAGTGTCATGGTCTTCTGACTCCAACACCATTCCCTTGGCGCGGCGGATCTGTAGCACTGCTTGGCGGATCTCTGACGCCGGGGCCAGCGCCCCTAAACTACAACCCAAAGCCTGTGCCAACTGGCTGTATTTCACCTCTGAAGACTGCTGATCTAGCTCCAAAGTCACTTCCAACACCACCCAACGGGGGCTCACGGAACCGCTCGCCCTCTGGCCTGCGGCCCCAACCATGGAACGTTTCAAAACTGAATCACGGTAGCCCAATTCCAGATCTTCTAGACCCAAATCCACTAACTGTCCCCGTTCCCGGTCCCAGGCTTGCACCCCGGTAAGCGCCGCAGCTACTTCACTACCGTAAGCCCCAATATTTTGTACGGGAGCAGCCCCCACTGATCCGGGTATGCCAGAGAGCGGCGCCAAAGTGGACCAACCCCGTTCCACAGTCCAAGCCACCAAAGCATCCCAAGAGGCCCCCGCTTGGACCGTAAGCTGAATCCGTGCCCCCGTTTGCTGGGCTACCACCGCACTGCAGCGGTTACGCACCACCACCAGTTCGCCTAGTTCCTCCCCCGCCACCAGATTAGAACCGCCGCCTAAGACCAACAGCCGTTGCCCGGCGGCATCGGCTTTTTGGACCGCGCTCACCAACTGTTCTGTGCTGGTGCAGTCCACTAAAGTCCCGGGCGGCCCCCCCATCCGGAACGTAGTTAGCTGAGCCAAAGAAGCACCTGGAGGAACCGGGGGAGAAGCCAACGGCAGGTCCAAACCGAACACGCCCCTAAGGCTAGACCACTGAAGGCCCCAAATCTTTGACGCCTAAGCCAAGTTTTTCCTACTCGGGGTCTCTATAGAAAGAAGATTTTGTGGGGTGAGCGCTCTGGGTGTGTACTCGGCTTAAATCCACCCGGACTTGGGCTCTACCCAACACTTTGGTGTCACCGTGCCAAACGGTTAAAGCCACCTCGGCTACCCGCTGTTGCACGGCGGTGACTTTCCCTTCCACCAGCAAAACAGTTGCACCTAAGGCCGGTACCGGTACCGGACGGGAAAACCGCACCTCATAGTCCACAATGGCACCGGGGTCTCCCGCCCAATCCACGACCACTTGGATAGCCCGTCCCATAGTCAACATGCCGTGGGCAATCACGTCCGGCAAGTCTGCCTCTCGGGCCGCTGCCTCCGACCAGTGGATGGGATTGAAATCACCGGAAGCGCCCGCGTAACGCACCAAATCTGCTCGAGTCAGTTCCAAAGTAGTGGGACCTAACGTTGCCCCAACCAGTGCCCCGGCCATCATGCCGCATCTCCGCGGACTGCCAGAGTAGAAGTGACAGTAGCTACCAATTCGGCCTCAGGGCTGCGCAATTCCACTTCGGTGGTAACCGTCGCGATGTTAGCCCGCTCCCGGATGGAGACCACCCGTAACTGGGCGGTTAGCAGATCGCCGGCCACGATGGGCCGGCGATGGCGGATCGATTCAGCAGCATGAACCACCCGGCTAAAGTCGATTTGGGCGTCCGGATCCGCCACGTATTGAGCTTCCGCTTGCTGGCTGATCACAGCCGCGAAGGTAGGGGCAGCCACTACATCCGGGTAACCCCAATTCTGGGCCTCGGCCAACGAGAAACAAGCTGGGTGGGTGGCACCCACCGCAGCCGCAAATTCGCGTAACTTCTCCCGCCCTACCAGGTAAGGCTCAGAGGGCGGGTACACCCGTCCCGCAAAAGACGCATCCACCATGGGTGGTCTTAACGGGTTTCTCGGTGCTCCACATGTTTGCCGCAGCGGGGGCAGAACTTAGCTAAAGCCATCCGGTCGGGGTCATTACGGCGGTTCTTCTTGGTGATGTAGTTCCGTTCCTTGCACACGGTGCAAGCCATGGTGATTTTAGGCCGGACGTCGGCTGATTTGGAGGCCATCGTTCTACTTTCTTTCTTCCGTCAGTTCATTGCGGGGCCTTGTTGCCGCGCTTCCCGAGGTACCGGTTTGCGCTACCTCAGTCAACGCGGGGCGCGAAACGGGGGCACAATACCCACGTTCCTAGCTCCGGTGTGTAAACCGGCCCACAGGCCGCATTATTCCGCTGGGAGTCTACTACCAAGTACCGCATGCACGTCTTGGCACTCAGGCAGCGGGCGGCCTCGGCCGTGTGGTTGCCAAGCATGCAACCAATTGACTACCAAATCCACCCCACACGTCCGTTGGTCGGTTTGACACCAGAACCAATCAAGGCGGAACTTGGTAACTGAAACTACAAGCCATCTACCTGTGTAAACGTAAAACTAAACCAACCGTCGCCGCACGCACCGCCGCACGGCATCGGCCGGAGGTGTGTAAAACTGACAAACCAACGCACCCTAAAAGGCGTGACGTTGTAACCAAAGTTGTAATTCCGTGGGATTTGGAGCCAACCGGGACCCCCTACGCCGAAGCATCCCAGGTCAACGGTACAATTCGGTAGCGGGAGGGGGGATCGAACCCCCGACCTCACGATTATGAGTCGTGCGCTCTAACCGTCTGAGCTACCCCGCCGTGATGCGTTAACTGGAGCCCCGAAAGGGAATCGAACCCTTGACCTTCTCCTTACCATGGAGACGCTCTGCCGACTGAGCTATCGGGGCAGCCCCACAGAGGTTACACGCTCGCTGCCTTTAGGACCAATCAGACCTTTACGGCGAACCTTCTGTTTTGAGGTGCACTGCCTCTAGGGTGGCGGGTGAGAGATTCGAACTCCCGAAGCGATTCCGCGGCTGATTTACAGTCAGCTCCCATTGGCCTCTCGGGCAACCCGCCTAGTACACCAGTCCACTCGCACGGACCAGCGCCGGACTACGATACTAGCCTATTGAGGGGGAAAGAAACTTTGACGCACGGGTTAGGTTTTCTCTCCTCGAAGGTCCTGCAAAAATCCGACATAAACTGTGGAAATTTGGGGATGGCTCTCCGGGTCTCGCCGTAGAAAGATTCGAACGCGGCGGAAAGATTTTGTAAGGTGCTTCTAGCAGTTTGACGATTTATCACATTCCTGGCGTACCAGGTGAGGGGAAACCAACATGGCTCAAGACGCTTCATTCGACATTGTTT
>JAISMT010000008.1 GCA_031276585.1 Bifidobacteriaceae bacterium | reverse complement strand
GGTGCGGTTCGTGCCGGGCATTGGTTTGAAGGGTTTGGTGTTCATCATGAAGATGAACGTTTACAGAGGATTCTATATTCCAGAAGTTTGACGAATAGTTGCTTCAGCTAACTCTAGTGCCCGGGTTACCACTTGGGTTCTAATCTCGGCCCGGCTGCCTTGTAATCGCAGTACTCTTACTGCTGGCTCTTCTTTAGCCCAACTGCACGCCACTATCGCCGTACCGGGTTCCACGCCATCGGCTGGGTCGGGGCCAGCCACACCGGTAGTGGAAATTCCCACGTCAGCGCCTAAAAGTTTGCGTACCCCCAAAGCCATCTGGGCCGCGGTGGTGGCGTTTACGGCTCCCCGTTCCTCCAACAGTTCTGCGTCCACCCCCAGTACGTCCCGTTTGACCTCGTTAGCGTAAGCCACTACCGCACCGCGGAGCACTTCCGAAGCTCGCGGCACGTCCACTATCACTGCACTTACCAGACCGCCGGTCAAGGACTCGGCTGTGGCTACGGTTAGATTGTGTTCTCGCAGTAGTTTGACTAGGGAATTTGCTCTCGTTTCATTGTCCAAACCGCCAAGGTTACGGAACGGCATCTTTTCACTCCCCTTTGTTGCTGCTGCCCGTTGTGGGCCCAGACTTCCAGCCTATACGCCGTTTGAGTTCCTCTAACCGGGCTTGAGCCGCAGCTGTAGCCTCATCCACCGTGGTATTGGCCTGGGGCGCCGACGACGGTGAAGGTGTCTGGGGCGGTGTAGAAACTGGTTTCGCTGTCAGCGATGAAGTTGGTTTAGGCGTTTGTAATGTTGGTGTTCGCGGTACCGCTGGGCGTGGATTTGGAGTTGTTTTTGGTGGTACCGCCGGGGTGGGGCGGGCAGCAGACCGTTCTGATCCCTTTTCCTTTGCCTGAGCTACCGTCCGCAGTTGGCGCCATTCCGGCGCATCTTGATGGGGTGGTATTGGCTGTGGGGAGCGAGTCTTGGACAGTGGGGAGCGGGTCGCGCCCGGTTCCGGCCAACCCTCAACCGAGCGGGAGGGCTTTACTGACTCGTCTGATGCTGGTGTTGCCGCTGCCGGTACTGCTGCCGAACTAGACGTTGCCGGTTGTGGCCGGGAAGCCGGAGGAGTCTTAGTATCCGGTGGTTTGTTAGGTGCTGCAGCGGTTTTGGGAGGCTGAGCTGCCGCCGGCTGGGCAGACGATGCCGCCCCCTTTGCTGTTATGGAGGAAGCTTTAGCGGTCAACTTTGCCGGTTTTACCGGAGTTCCGGTGGTTTTAGGGTTAGGTTCTGCTGCTGCCGGCGAGCCCGAAACCGATTTCGCTGCCGGTACGGACGGTACCGGTGGTTTTACTTCCGGCCCGGCCGCTCCCAGTCCGGCGGTTTTCTTTTGCGGTTGGGTTTTACTGGGTGCCACAGCCACGGTGGGGGAAGTTTCCAGAGGTTCTTCGGAGGAGGACGGCGCCGCTGGTTCGGGAACGACCGCTGCGGTTTTAGTGCGCTTCGGTTTAGCAGGTTTAGCCGGTTGCGATTCAGAAGCTGAGGCGGGTGGTTCGGGACGGCTCCGCTTCACAATGGCCCGGGCTTGAAGAATGTAGTCTGCCCCGGTGGCCACGGTAATAGCTACTGCCACAATCATCAGGATGGTGATGAATGTGGCGAACCAAGGCAGCCGCATCAGCCACTCTGGGGGCAACAAGTAGCCAGCGATGGCGGCAACCTGAGTTACCGTCTTCAGTTTCCCGCCCTGGGAAGCAGCCATCACCTGGCGGCGGATTACCGCCAAACGGACCAAGGTGACTATTAGTTCCCGCCCTAAAACCACTCCTGTTACGGACCAATGCAGTTCACCCCGCGCCGAAAGGCAAATCAGGGCCGCCCCTATCAAAGCTTTGTCCGCTATGGGATCAGCAATTTTTCCGAAGTTGGTTACTAAGTTGCGGCTGCGGGCCAGGTGTCCGTCCCAACGGTCGGTTAATGCCGCCAGCAAAAAGACTCCAACAGCGGCGGCCCGCCACGAAACTTGTTGCGAACCGCCGTACCAGAACAAGACCACAAACGCCGGAACCAAAGCAATTCGGATCAGTGTCAAAACATTCGCCACGTTAGCGATACGGGGAGGCGCAGGGCTCTCCGGAGGGGAAGCAGCCGGTGCGGCCTCGGGGAGCTCACTCATCACGGGAGACAGTTTAGTGGTCCAGGGTGCTATCCGGGGGAGACTCGGTCATTACCGGGTCTGCGGTGGGCGGGTCTTGCCCCGATAGCGACGCCAAGGTGGCAGCCAGCGCCTCGGCGGGCACTAGAACAGTGCGGGCTTTAGCGCCTTCGGAAGGCCCCACTATGCGGCGGGTTTCCAGTAGATCCATGAGACGGCCCGCCTTAGCAAAACCAACCCGCAGCTTGCGTTGCAGCATGGAGGTGGATCCAATTTGGGTCGCTATGACTAGTTCTGCCGCCTGCAGTAGCAGGTCTAGGTCATCCCCTATGTCTTCCTCCACCACACGCCGTTGGGAAGATTTAGCCACCACATCGGGCCGGTATTCGGCTTCAGCTTGGGCTTTGACAAAGTCCACTACCGCATGGATTTCGGATTCGCCCACCCAAGCGCCCTGGATGCGCAGGGGCCGCGAGGAACCGTAGGGCAGGAACAGGGCATCGCCTTGGCCTACCAGTTTCTCGGCACCAGGTTGGTCTAGTACCACTCTGGAATCAGTTTGGGAGGTAGTGGCAAAGGCTAAACGGGAAGGGATATTGGCTTTGATAATCCCAGTCACCACATCCACGGACGGGCGTTGGGTAGCCAGCACTAAGTGGATGCCAGCGGCCCGTGCCAGTTGGGTGATGCGTTGTACAGATGCCTCCACATCCCGGGGAGCCACCATCATCAAATCAGCTAACTCGTCTACTACTACCAGCAGATACGGATAGGGGCGGAGGGCCGGTTTACCTTCACCGGCGTGGAGCGAACCGTTCCGGACCGCCTTGTTGAAATCGTCAATGTGTTTCAGCCCATACCGTTCCAGGTCGTCATAGCGTGCATCCATTTCCCGGACCACCCAGTCCAAAGCCTCAGCAGCTTTTTTGGGATTGGTGATTATAGGTGTGATCAGGTGGGGTATACCCGCGTAGACGGTCAGCTCCACCCGTTTGGGGTCAATTAACACCATTCGGACTTGTTCCGGGGTGGAGCGCATCAAGATCGATACCACCATGGAGTTCACAAAGGAAGACTTACCGGAACCCGTAGCTCCTGCCACCAGTAGGTGAGGCATCTTGGTGAGGTTAGCTACTACATAGCCACCGCCCACATCTTTACCCAAACCGGTCACCATGGGGCTGGGGTTACGTTTAGCTATGGGGCTGGACAGCACGTCACCCAGTGAAACGGTTTCCCGGTCCGCATTAGGGATTTCGATGCCGATGGCGGACTTGCCCGGGATGGGTGAGATGATTCGGATTTCGGGACTGGCCGTGGCGTACGCAATATTCTTTTGCAGTTGGGTAATGCGTTCCACTTTGACCCCAGGACCCAGTTCCAGTTCGTAACGGGTCACGGTGGGGCCGCAAGTAAAACCAGTCACCGTGGCGTCCACCGAAAACTGATTGAACACTTCTGTTAGGGCATCTACTATGCGGCCAGCGCCTTCGGAGTGATCCCGCCGGGGTAGGTCTTTGACCAGTAGCTCTGGTGAGGGAAGTTCGTAAAGCACATCGCCCGTCAAATCGCCTTGCACCCCGTTGCCTAGTGCCACGGGTAGACCTACCGGATCAGCTGGCGCCGGCACTTCGGCAGCGGGTATATCTTGAGTGTCCGGGGTGGCTCCGGACACCAAATCAACACCGGAATCTAGACCCGAGTCCATCCGGTGGTCTTGAAGCTCAGCGGGGTTCGCGGTGGTTCCGGTTTGGAAGGGGCCTTCTACTGTTTCATGTGGTTGGCGGTAGGCCTCATCGTGAACGTAGGAGTCTAAACGAGGGCGGCGGCGTGGTTCACCGCGCGGCGCTCCCCCCCACCCGAGAGCGGCCAATCCTTCGCGGATACGTGCCGGAATGCGTCTAACCGGGGTTTTGGTGAGTACCAGAAGGCCAAAGAAGGCCAACACGAGGAAAAAGAAGGCAGCAATCCAAGGCGTCAAAATGGCGGCTAGTGGCGTTCCTATCAAGCCCAACAAGCCACCGGCCCCCCGGACCTCATCCCAACTGACCCCGGGACTGGGACGTCCCATACCTAAGTGGATCAGAGCGGCTAGGGCCACAATCAGGGCAGTAAAACCAACCGAAATACGGCCATTGTCTTCGGTTTGCTGCGGGTGACGCATCAAACGTACCGACAGATACAGCAGTACCGCTGGCAGTGCTTTACCCAGAACACCTACCAATCCGGCTACCACCCATTCGATGCTGCGGCCAGCCCAGCCCGACAAACCAAACCAGCTCTGCGCCGCCACCACCAGAGCTAGACAGATCAACAACAAGGCACCACCATCACGGCGGTGTTCTGCGGGCAGGTTCCGTGCCCCGCGCCCCAAACGGCGAGCGGCTCCACCCACTAGATGCGCCAAACCTAACCAGGTGCTTTTAAACACCCGGGCCACCGGCGAGGCGTTCCGCTCCACCGAAGGTTGGACCCGAGTCGCTGCGGTATTCCGCGGCCGGGACTGGTTCTTAGGCGTAGCTCCCCCTTGTAGATATTGGTCCCCATAGGCTAACCGGCCTCACGGTCCTTTAGCTGGTGGACACACCGGACAGCACCTGCCTTAGTCCCGGCACTTTGAAAGAAAGGTAGGCCGCCCCGTTAGGCCAGGACTATTACGGGAATGATCATGGGGCGGCGGCGGAGCTTTTTAGCGATCCAACGCCCCGCCACCCGGCGCATCACTTGTTGAAGTTGATGCGTGTCATGTGCACCCTGGTCCATAGCTATCACCAATGCCTGGGTTAGCTGGGGTACTAGTTCGTCAAAGACCGCTTCTTCTTCCGCCATGCCCCTGACCTGGATGGTGGGTTCAGACAAAATGTAGCCTTCGGAGGGATCTACCACCGCAAAGATGGAAACAAAACCCTCATCACCTAGGATGCGGCGGTCTTTTAGTTCTGCTTCTGTGACCCCACCTACTGAGGACCCGTCCACATAAACGTTACCTACTTCAACCGCTCCCACTACTTCAGCAAACCCATCAGCTAGGTCAACTACCAGACCGTTCTCCGCCAGAATCACGTTTTCGGAAGGGACTCCGGTGGCTACCGCATGGCGGCCCGCTGCCACCAGATGCCGTACTTCACCGTGTATGGGCATCACGCAACGCGGAGAAACAATGTTGAAGGTGTAGAGCAGTTCCCCGGCCGCGCTGTGTCCTGAAACATGCACCTGAGCGTTGCCTTTATGGACTACCTTGGCTCCCATCCGCGTTAACCCGTTAATAACTCGGTAGACCGAGTTCTCGTTACCCGGGATCAGGGAAGAAGCCAAGATCACAGTGTCACCGGGGCCTACATGGATCTTATGGTCCCCGTTTGCAATTCGGGAAAGAGCCGCCATCGGTTCACCTTGGGAACCCGTGGTGACAAACACCACTTGGTCTCGAGGTAAAGAATCTGCTGTGTTCAAGTTAACGATGGTGTCTGGGGGAGCTTCGAGATAACCCAATTCCATAGCGATGGTCATGTTGCGAATCATGGAACGCCCCGCGAACGCCACCTTGCGCCGGTGAGTAGCCGCCGCATCTAACACCTGCTGCACCCGGTGTACGTGGGAGGAGAAACAGGCCACCATGATCAACCCGGGTGCCTGGTCAAATACCTGGTCCAAAACCGGCCCAATGTTACGTTCTGTGGGGATAAACCCCGGCACTTCGGCGTTGGTGGAATCCACCATCAACAGGTCTACCCCGGCATCCCCAGCTCGGGCAAAGGCCCGTAGATCAGTGATCCGCCCGTCTAAAGGCAGCTGATCCAATTTGAAGTCTCCGGTGTGTAAAATTCGGCCTGCATCAGTGGTGATAGTCAAAGCCAAAGCATCCGGAATGGAATGGGTAACGGCCATAAACTCACAGGTGAAGGGCCCAAAAGTGGCAGTAGCGGCATCGTCCACTACTAGAGTGGAAGGCTTGATCTGGTGTTCCTTTAACTTGGCTTCTATAAACGCCAAAGTAAGTGCCGAACCCACCAAGGGAATATCAGGACGCAAACGCAACAAATAAGGCACTGCACCAATGTGGTCTTCGTGGCCGTGAGTCAAAATCAAGGCCTCTACGTCCCCTAAGCGGTCCTTGATGGGGCTGAAATCCGGCAGAATCAGGTCTACGCCCGGCTGGTGGTCCTCGGGGAACAGCACACCGCAATCCACCACCAATAAGTGACCGTCCAACTCGAATACGGTCATGTTACGGCCCACCTCCCCCAGTCCCCCTAGAGGCAAGATGCGCAACACTCCCTCTTCCAGTTCCGGTGGGTCCCCTAAACCTAAGTCAGTCCAAACGTGTGAATGCACCATTGGTGGTACGGTTCCTCTCCGGCGGGTCAGTGGTTGTGGGGGTGCCGCAAGCCAGCGTGGGCTAGAGCATCCCGCACGTGGCCGGCCTCTAGTTCGTTGGCAGCGGCCAAGGGTAAACGTACGGTGCGCCGGGGCAGCACTTCCATGATTTCAAGCGCAGCTTTGACCATGGCTACGCCTTGGCCTTGCCCCATGATGGCGTTGATTACGGGAAGCATCTGGGCCATGGTGCGGCGCGCTTGGGGCAGATTACCGGCATCGACCGCTGTAATCACTTCCCGCCACAGGTCACCGGTCACGTGTCCTACCACGGAAACCAGCCCGGCCGCCCCGGATGCCAAAAACGCCAAACCCAGCAGGTCATCGCCCGCGTAATAAGCCAAGCCGGTGTTTACCATCTTGTGGAAAGCCGCCCCCGCTTGGCCGGTAGCGTCTTTTACAGCCACAATCCGGTCATGGGTAGCCAATTCCAGCAGCGTGGATTCTTCTAGGTGCACAGCGCTACGGCCCGGGATGTCGTAGATCATCACCGGAAGGTCGGTGGCGTCCGCTACCCGCAAAAAGTGTTGAATCAAACCCGCTTGGGTGGGCCGCGAATAATATGGAGTAACTACCAGTAAGCCGTCGGCACCAGCTTGGGCAGCTTCTTCCGCCAGCAGCACCGAATGTTCCGTGTTGTTGGTACCCACCCCGGCCACTATTTTTACGTCCGGCCCTACGGCTTCCCGGGTAAGTTCAATGATCAGGCGCTTCTCTGCGTCAGAAGTGGTGGGGGCCTCGCCGGTGGTGCCGTTTACCACTAAACCGTCATGGCTGTGCTGCACCAAATACTGGGCTAGATGCCGCACCCCCTCCCGGTCCAACGCTCCGTCTTCTTGGAACGGTGCGGCCATAGCGGTCAAGAGCGCGCCAAAAGGGCGAGCCGGGTGGTCTAGCTGTGACATGCCCCTTAACTTAGACCACTGGGGGTTCAAAACTCTGCCACTTGTGTCATGTTTTTCTTTCCTTCAGGGCGAGGTCCCCGTTAAAGGTTCAAGTTTTCTCCCGCTGGGCACGGCACAATGGTCTGGTGTCTCATTCCGTCCGCGCTGCCACTATTTTGGATGCATCTGCTTTGGCGGCTATTCACCGCGCTAATTGGCTGACTTTGTTAGGCCCGGATTTACCGGACTTGGAAGCTGCCCTAGATGCCGCTAGTTTGGCCCGAGACTGGGGTAACGCCATCGTGCTAGCCGCTGGTGAGGGGCCTTATGCAGTGTTTGTAGCGGTCGATGACGCCGATGCCGTGGTGGGATTTGCCGCTTTGGGCCCGTTGTTGGATCCAGACGGGGGCACCGGTTCCGCCGAGTTGGTGGCCCTGTGGGTGGCACCAACAGCGCAACGTCAGGGCCACGGTTCGCGGTTGTTGTCTCAGGTGGCGAGTGCTGCCCGGTCCGGCATGAACGCTACTCGTTTAGCGCATTGGGTGGCCCGCCAGGATATTTACCGGCAGCGGTTTTTACGAGCTTGCGGTTTTGGGGCCGATGGCGCCGAACGGTCTTGGCAAGCACCTAGCGGCGAGTTGGTAGATGAGCAACGCTGGTCTACCCGTTTGGATCTTTAGCGCTCGGCGTTAGGCTCATCCCATGCTTGCAACCGTGGATATGGCAGGACGAGTGGTAATACCACACCAGATTCGGCAGGCAGCAGGTTTGATGGGTTCGCTGACAAATAGGGCCGTGAATATCATGCTGGTATCCGGTTGTGGCGTAACGCTTGGGAAGAAAACACCGCCGTGGCCGAGGCTGTACACCCCCAACCACACTCTCATTTAGGAAGAGCCGGTTTAGCATAATTATTCGACTATACGGACCATCAACATAACCTCAGTCCGGCTGCCCACGATCATCGAGTTGGGTTTCATCTCCGGGTGTACAAAGCGGCATCGTCTACCCGAGTGGAACCGGTAAGCAACCAGATGCCCCAGCATTGCGCTAAGCGAGCAGCTCCACTACTTGAAGCGATTTGTAACCCAACACCATAAGCTGAAATAGCAACTTGCGTCCCCGAAACCAGCCTTAATCTCAGATTTCCCTATGCCCTTCTACAGCACTCGTATCAGAGCAACTGCCGCCGCAGAACTAGCCGCTGACTAATAGACGAAGCACAGAAACGAACACTGTTGACGCCCTACAGCTTTGGCCAAACTATGGCAATCCTCCCGCAACTGATTTCACCATTGCCAACGAACCGGATACTGCTGGATGCACTGATCAGCGGTCAGCAGTGTGTAGTCCTCCGCCAGGGCTGTCGCCACCAAGAGCCGATCAAACGGGTCACTGTGGATCCAAGGTATCTGAGTCAGTTGATCCAAGGAAGCCAAGGATATGGGGGCAACCGCAAACCGGTTGGCGGTTAGGAGCAGACTCAGCGCTCGGATTCCCCCGTCGAAACGCAGTTTCCCTAAGGACAACTTAATGGAAAATTCCCAAAGCGATGCAACGGAAACCGCTTTACCCAAAGCATCATCTTCAATGATGCTGATCGCTTCCTTACCAACTTTGTCTGATCCAGCCAAAAACCACAGCAGAGTGTGAGTATCCAGCAAATACTTCATTGGGTGTACTCGCTGAAATCAGCCAATGGCTCGTCAAAATCATCGGCCATCCAGATTTTGTCCCGCAAACTGCCAAAACCGTAAGGCAGCCTACCTTCAAAGGACCTAACCGAGCTGGAACGTGTAGAGGGGGCGAAAGGTAGGTCATTGTCACGCACAGTTTGACGTAGAAATAGATTGATAGCAGTGGTCATGTCCAGTCCTAACGAAGCAAAAACCCGCTGCGCCTGAGTTTTAGTTTGGGCATCAGTGCGAATGTTAATATTGACTGACGACATTCTGCATACCTCCTGTGCTAGTAACACTAACAGGCGGTGCGCACAGCAACAACATCAGCCTGATGCCGCAACCCGAGTTGTCTACCGGTCAGTTACCGGGACCCACTACTACCTGGATGCGGGGGCGGGCCACCAATTCAGCCGCCAAGCCTTGCACTTCGCTAGCGGTGACCGCTTCAATCCGTTCCACCGCTTCTTCTACCGAGGGCAGCTCACCCATCAAAAGTTCGGCACGACCCAACCGGTTCATAGCCGAATAAGGTTCCTCCACGCTCAGCAGCGTGCCGCCCCGCAACTGTCCTTTGGCACGTTCCAATTCCTCCTCGTTTACACCGTCAGCCGCCAAACGTTCCCATTCGGCTTCCAACAAAGCTGTAACTTCAGCTACGGCCGCCGGGCCACAACCCGCGTAAAGCCCAAATAGACCCGCATCAGAATGCGGTGAAGTGAAGCAATAAGTGGAATAAGCCAAACCCCGTTTTTCCCGGATTTCTTGGAAAATACGCGAAGACATACCCCCACCCAACACAGTGGCCAGCACAGAAAGAGCATGGCGCTGCGGATCGGTTGCTACTAAACCCGGACAGCCCACCAACACTTGGGACTGTTCAGTGGCTTTGGTGACCCGTTCCACGCGGCCTGCGGCCGGTAACCCCGCCCCAGGAACTGTAGACCGGCGGGGGGTGGGAGTGCCCGCCCCCCGCCGGTCTAGCCCCCAACCGCCGCCCTCGAGGGCGGCGGCCACCAGGGCCTCAAACTCGTTGCGGTCCAGATTCCCGGCCCCGGTCACCACTAAATTAGCTGGGTGGTAAGAACGCTGGTAGTGCTCCCACACCCCGTCCCGGGTAGTGGCATTGATGTCTTCCGGGCGGCCCCCAATGGGGCGGCCCAAGGGATGGTCTCCAAAGACGGCGGCAGCAAAAGCCTCATGGGCTACATCGGTCGGATCGTCTTGGTTCATAGCCAGTTCTTCGAGGATCACGCCCCGCTCACTTTGAAAATCAGCCGGATCCATCCGGGAGGAAGTAACCATATCCGCCAATATGTCTACCGCCAGGGCCACATCAGTCCCCAAAACTCGGGCGTAGTAGCAGGTGGTCTCTTTTGAGGTGGCAGCATTGAACTCGCCACCTACCGCATCAAAGGCCGCAGCGATGTCCATAGCAGAACGCCGCTGCGTGCCCTTGAACAGTAGATGTTCCAGGAAGTGGGTAGAACCATACTGGCCTAAAACCTCATCCCGGGAGCCCACGCGTACCCAAAAACCCACCGTAACCGAGCGAGCCCAAGGCACCACCTGAGTTAGGACCCTAACTCCGGTGTCCAGAACACCAATCCCCACCCGGTCCGCATCCGGTCCGGTAACCACCAAATGGTTCATTCGGCTGCGTCGCGGTCCTCAGTATGCATATGAACATGCCGTTCCCGGCGCCGGCGGGGGCGCTCCGAGCGTTCTTTGCGTTCCCCTTCCTCAACGGCGGGAACCTTGCTGGAAGCCGTTTCCGGTGAAGCGGCAGCGGCATCGTCCACTACGGCATGCAACGAAAGCTTGCCTCGCGGATCAATCTCCTCTACCTCTACCTGTACTTTTTGCCCCACTTGCAGTACGTCATCCACGTTTTCCACCCGTTTACCGCCCACTAAACGGCGAATTTGGGAGATATGCAGCAAACCGTCTTTACCGGGAGTAAGGCTGACGAAGGCCCCAAAGGTGGTGGTTTTGACTACCGTACCTACAAAGCGTTCACCCACTTCCGGCATTTGCGGGTTAGCGATGGCGTTGATCTGGTTGCGGGCCGCTTCCGCAGAGGGACCGTCTACCGCACCGATGTAAACCGTGCCATCGTCTTCAATTGAGATGTCAGCACCGGTTTCATCTTGAATCTGGTTGATCATCTTGCCCTTAGGCCCAATCACTTCACCAATCTTGTCCACCGGAACTTTGACCGTGATCACCCGGGGGGCCAGCGGATTCATCTCATCGGGGCCGTCGATGGCGGCACCCATCACCGAGAGTATGTGCAGCCGGGCCTCTTTAGCTTGAGTCAAAGCAGCGGCCAAAACAGAAGCCGGAATGCCGTCTAGCTTGGTGTCCAGCTGAATAGCGGTCACGAACTCGGAGGTACCCGCTACCTTGAAGTCCATATCGCCAAAAGCGTCTTCCGCTCCCAAAATATCGGTCAAGGCTGCGTAGCGGGTCTCCCCGTCCACGGTGTCACTCATCAAACCCATAGCAATGCCCGCTACCGGTGCTTTCAAAGGCACACCAGCGTTCAGCAACGCCAAAGTAGAAGCGCAAACGCTACCCATGGAAGTAGAACCGTTGGAACCGAGGGCTTCCGAAACCTGTCGGATGGCGTAGGGGAATTCTTCCCGACTCGGCAGTACGGGAACCAAAGCCCGCTCCGCTAACGCCCCGTGGCCAATCTCGCGACGCTTGGGGCTACCTACCCGGCCAGTTTCACCAGTCGAATAGGGCGGGAAATTGT
>JAISMT010000150.1 GCA_031276585.1 Bifidobacteriaceae bacterium | reverse complement strand
ACCTGGTAGAACACCATGCGGTCCGCCAAGCTGCCGGGCTATTTGACCTTTCACATATGGCTCAGTTGGGGCTCGAGGGACCCCAAACTGGGGCCGCTTTGGACTACGCCTTACTGGGGTTGCACAGCACTATGCCGTTAGGCCGGGCTTCCTACTCCATGTTGTTGGCTCCCGATGGCGGTGTGGTGGATGACCTGATTGTGTATCGCTTAGCGGAGGAACGTTATTTTGTGATCGCTAACGCGGCCAACCACCAGACGGTGGTGGCGGAACTAGCCGCCCGGACAGCACCGTTTGAGGTCCGAGTGACAGACTTGACTAGCCAGGCTTTGATTGCAGTCCAGGGTCCCGCCGCCACACGGATTATGGTGGCGGCGGGCCTGGAACCAGCAGCGGCATTGGGCTATTACCGGGCAGTCGAGACCATTTGGCAGGGCCAGCCTCTGATTTTGGCCCGTACCGGCTATACCGGCGAGAACGGTTTTGAAATTTCCTGTCCCCAGGCTTTGGCAAGGCAGGTCTGGGAGCAGCTATTGGAAGCGGGGCAACCCGAAGGCTTGATACCTTGCGGCCTGGCAGCCCGTGACACCTTACGTTTAGAGGCGGCAATGCCGCTTTACGGCCACGAGTTGGACCGGGACACTACTCCAGTGGAAGGCGGCCAAGGTGCCTTTGTACGCCCTAAAGAAGTCGATTTTGTGGGTAAAGCTGGCTTGGCGGCTCGGGAGCCCCGTAAACACTTAGTGGGGCTAGTAGGGGAGGGCCGGCGGGCGGCCCGTGCCGGTTACCCCGTGTTAGTGGATGGTCAAGTACGCGGCCGGGTGACCTCGGGTGCGCTTTCGCCCACCTTGGGCTGCCCCATAGCATTGGCTTTCATTGAAAATACAGAGACAGGGGTCGCAGAGGAACTCACCTCCGGCCATCCGGTCCAAGTTGATATTCGGGGCCGTTTGACCCCTTTCCAAATCACTGATTTGCCGTTCTACAGCAAGGAGAAGAAATGACCACTGTTCCCCCGAATCTGTTCTACACCGCCGAACACGAATGGGTGGATTACCCAGAAGGACCCTCGGCCCGGGTGGGAGTCACGGAGTACGCTGCTACAGCTCTGGGTGATGTGGTGTTCTTGGATCTGCCCGGAGTAGGGGATGTGGTCACAGCGGGCGGTGAATGCGGGGAAATTGAATCCACCAAATCGGTCTCACCCTTGTTTGCGCCGGTCAGTGGCACTGTTATCGCCATCAACCAAGAAGTATTGGACGCGCCGGAGCTGGTGAATCAAGACCCGTTTGGTGCGGGTTGGCTGTTTGAAGTGGAACCGGAAGGTTCCGCTGAGCTGTTGGATCCATCCGCCTACGCTGCCCTCACCCAAGAAAGCTGAAGCCACCGTGGGAGGTTTTGCAGCACGGCACTTGGGTCTGAGCCCGGCGGAACGTATCCGGATGCGGCAGGCATTGGGTTTGGAAGGTTCCGAGCCCCTGATCAAACAGGCTCTGCCGGCGCCGTTACGAACGGAACGGCCCCTTAGCCTGGGTGATGGCTGGACGGAAGACCAGATGTTAACCCGGTTGCGTGAGCTGGCCGGTCAGAACCAACCGGGACGCAGCTTGATCGGTTTGGGCTACTACCGGACTTTGACTCCAGCAGTGATTCGGCGGGAGATCCTAGAAAACCCTTCCTGGCATACTGCTTACACACCGTATCAACCGGAGATCTCCCAGGGCCGTCTAGAGGCCCTATTGGTGTTTCAAACCATGATCAGCGATCTGACGGGACTGCCGGTAGCTAACGCTTCCCTATTAGATGAGGCCAGTGCCGCCGCCGAAGCCATGGTGTTATGCCACCGTCACAGCCGCGGACGTAAGCCTCGCTTCCTACTAGACCAAGATGTGTTCCCACAGGTCAGGATGGTCCTAGAGACTAGGGCTGAGCCCTTGGCTATAGAGCTGATCCCGTTTGACCCTTTAGCCCCAGACGCAGGGCAGTGGGAGAACGCCGCCGGAGCTTACATCCAATACCAGGGCGCTTCCGGACGGTTGCTGGATTTATCCCCCGTGGTAGAAGCGGCTCACGCCGCCGGAGCGTTGTTAGCTGTTGGTGCAGACCCGCTCTTGTTGACCCTGGCGGTCCCTCCGGGTGAGTTGGGAGCGGACATTGCGTTGGGTTCCACTCAACGTCTGGGCCAACCTTTGGGTTTCGGCGGTCCCCACGCTGCCTACATGGCTGTACGGCAAGAACTGGTTCGGGCCCTGCCGGGACGCCTGGTGGGACGCACCCGGGATGCCCATGGGGCGGAAGCATTACGCCTAGCTTTAGTGACCCGCGAACAGCACATCCGCCGCGAGAAGGCCACCTCCAATATTTGTACCGCTCAGGTACTCCTCGCGGTGATGGCCGCCATGTATGGGGTGTGGCACGGTCCAGACGGACTTAAAGACATCGCCTTACGTATTCAAACCCAAACGGAGGCGTTACGGGAAGCCCTGAACGGCATCGGACAGCTTGAAAACGGCACTCTGCTGCAAGTGCAGCCCGGCCCCGTGTTTGACACCCTAGCGGTGCGCCTACCCGGCCAGGCCCACCGAGTCCAACCCCGGGCCCGGGAGCTGGGCTTACGGCTCTGGCTCCAGGACCAAGACACCATCTACCTGTCAGTGGATGAGGCCACTACCAGCCAGGATTTAGTCGATGTAGTGCATGCTTTTGGCGGGGAGAATGCCCCGGTAGCACCCGACGCTGCCCCCAACTCCACGGGGACCACCTCCCAACACGGCTGGGGGACTTTGCTACGGACCAGCGAGTTCATGACCCACCCGGTGTTTCACACTCACCACACCGAACTGGCTTTTACCCGCTATTGCAAAACTTTGGCGGACCGGGATTACGCTCTAGACCGGGGCATGATCCCTTTGGGTTCTTGCACCATGAAGTTAAACGCAGCGGTCCAAATGGCGGCGGTGAGCTGGCCTCAGTTCGCGGATCTACACCCGTTTGTGCCCCCGGAAGACGCGGCCGGCACTTTGGAATTGATTCGCGAGTTGAGTGCGGACCTGTTGGAACTAACCGGTTATGAGGCGTTGTCGTTGCAACCCAACGCTGGTTCCCAGGGCGAGCTAGCGGGACTCTTGGCGATCCGCCGTTACCACCAAGCCCAGGGACAGCCGCAACGTACGGTGTGCCTTATTCCAGTGTCCGCTCACGGCACCAACGCGGCCTCGGCGGCGCTTGCGGGCTATCAGGTGGTGGGCGTGGCGGTGGACCCGGGCGGCAATGTTTCCTTGTCAGACTTAGAAACCCAGCTGGCGGCCTATCCGGACCAGGTGGGGGTTTTGATGATCACTTATCCCTCCACTCACGGTGTGTATGAGGAGCAGTTGCGGGAGCTTTGCGCGGCCGCGCACCAGGCGGGGGCTCAGGTTTACATTGATGGAGCTAATTTCAACGCGTTAGTGGGTTGGGCCCGAGCCGGCGAGTTGGGTGGTGATGTCTCCCACCTGAATTTGCACAAGACTTTTGCTATTCCGCATGGCGGTGGCGGTCCGGGAGTCGGTCCGGTGGCGGTCCGGCAACATCTGGCCTCTTATCTGCCGGGTCATTTATTTGGCGGTTTAGCTGCCACTACGGGCGCGGTAGCCGCAGCACCCTATGGTTCGCCTCTGGTATTGCCTATTGCTTGGGCTTATATCCGCTTGCTGGGTGCGGAGGGACTGATTGCGGCCACGGAAGGAGCCGTGTTGGCGGCCAATTACGTAGCCCAACGGCTAGAGTCCGCTTTTCCGGTGCTTTACCGCGGTCCGGGCGGCTGGGTGGCTCACGAGTGTTTATTGGATTTACGAGGCTTCACCGCGCGGA
>JAISMT010000046.1 GCA_031276585.1 Bifidobacteriaceae bacterium | reverse complement strand
AAGACGTAGAAACTGCGGCAAGGTGGTTTTCACTGTGAAAGCGGCGCAAGCGATAGAACAGGCTCGAGCGGAGGGTCGCGCCGCTTTAATTGGTTACCTGCCCGTGGGGTTCCCCACAGTGGCGGAATCGATAACAGCAGCTCAAGCGTTAATCCGAGGTGGGGTAGACGTCCTAGAATTGGGTTCACCTTATTCCGATCCGGTGATGGACGGACCGGTGATAGCTGAAGCGGTCACCCACGCTCTGGCCGGTGGCGTCCGAGTAGACCAAGTGTTTGACGCCGTAGCCCAGTTGGCTCCTTTGGGGGTCCCCATAGAGGTCATGACCTACTACAACCCCGTGTTCCACCGGGGCGTGGAACGGTTTGCGCGTGAGTTAGCTGCCGCTGGTGGGGCCGGTCTAATCACCCCCGATTTGATTCCAGAAGAAGCCGGGGAATGGATTAAAGCGGCCGACGCCGCTGATCTAGACAAGATATTTCTGGTAGCTCCTTCCTCCTCACCTGAGCGGTTAGCGCTAACAGCGGCGGCTTGCCGGGGTTTCACTTACGCTACTTCCACCATGGGTGTTACCGGGGCTAGGACTTCGCTTTCGGGAGCTGCCCGGCCGCTGGTGGAACGGGTACGGGCTGCTGGTGCCACCAATGTGTGTGTGGGAGTGGGCGTGTCTACCCCGGAGCAGGCCGCCGAAGTGGCGGAGTTTGCTGATGGAGTGATTGTGGGGTCCGCCCTAGTCAAACTAATAGCCGCTGGGTCCGACCAGCTGGAAGCTTTTGTGGGGGAGTTAAAGCAGGCGGTTCGCCGATGAACCTGCTGGCGCTATTGCCCAGCCCCACTGATTCGGTTTGGTATCTAGGTCCTGTACCGATCCGGGCCTACGCCTTGACCATGATTGCCGCTATGCTGGTTGCCGGTTGGATTGCCTCACGGCGTCTCACCCAGGCTGGTTTTACCGGTGAATCCATGGTAGATGTGGCTCTTTGGGCTATCCCGTTCGGCATAGTGGGTGCGCGGCTCTATCACGTTGTTACCTCCCCGGCAGCCTACTTCGGTCCCGGAGGAAACCCGTGGCAAGCTCTAGCGATATGGCAAGGTGGGCTGGGAATATGGGGCGCCATCGGACTGGGGGCAGTAGGCGGTTTGATAGGGGCCAAACGTACTTCTCTCCCCGTAGGGGTATTAGCGGATGCCCTGGCTCCCGGGCTGGCCGTAGCCCAAGCGGTAGGGCGGTTAGGTAACTGGTTTAACCAAGAACTTTTTGGGGCTCCCACCACTTTGCCATGGGGTTTGCAAGTCTCACCTCAAACAGCGCAAGCCGCTGGGTTTCCCGCGGAAACCTTATTCCATCCCACCTTTTTATATGAATTGTTGTGGGATCTAGTTTTAGCGGCATTTCTGGTGTGGGGAGGGCGGCGCTGGCTTTGGCGGCACGGCCAAACCTTCTTGGCCTATATGGCACTGTATTGTCTGGGCCGGATCTGGATCGAAGCGTTAAGAATCGATTCGGCCCAACAGATATTAGGTCTACGCCTTAACATATGGACTTCTATAGTGGTAGGGCTTACTGGTCTGGTCTTGTTCTTCTGGTCCCGCCAACGCTTCAAAACCGTAGCCTCAGGATCTAAGCCCAGCGCAGAAGTGGATAGCGGCAGTGAAGATACCAACAATTCAGCTGAACCCACCTCGGAATCACATTCGAATCCAGGACTACCTTGATACGGTTAGTTTCAAAGCAGTAGAAGTAACTGAAGGAGACGAATAAACCCGTGGCTGACATCGAAAAGATCGTAGACAAAGTAAAAGGCGAGGCTGAGGAATTCGGCGAGAAGGCCAGTGCGGCCGCCAAAGACTTGGGCGGAAAAGCTAAAGAGGTGGGAGGCAAAGCCGCCGAGACCGCTAAAGAGTTGGGTGGGAAAGCTGGTGCCACTGCTAAAGAGGTGGGCGGCAAGCTAAAAGATGAGGCTGAAGAATTCGGTGAGAAGGCTGGTGTGGCCGCCAAAGAGCTGGGCGGAAAGCTAAAAAGCGGGGTCAAAGGCCTTAGCGCCAAGCTACGCCGGGAAGGTCCCGAGTCCCCAAAACAGTGAGCGCCACCAAAGGTCCACGGGAACAGGTATCCTGTTTGAGCGCCGGGCAACTCTTGCCCGGATACCGCTAACCGTGTGGGCCAAAGCCCAACACGGTCCCCAAACCTCGAAAGGTGGACCATGGCACGCCTGGGCGCATTCGCGGAGGGCCCCCGGACCCGCGGGCTCTACTCGCCAGAATTTGAACACGACGCTTGCGGCGTAGGCTTTGTAGCCCGCCTAGATGGGCAGGCCAGCCGCAGCATTATTGATGCTGCCCTCACCGTGTTAGAGAACGTTGACCACCGGGGAGCGGTAGGAGCCGAACCCAACACTGGTGATGGAGCTGGGATTTTAACCCAAGTACCGGACCAGTTGATGCGGCGCTTGTTTACCGCTCTGGGGGCCACCGTTCCACCGGCTGGCCATTACGCGGTCGGTATGGCGTTTCTTCCGCAAGGCGCTCACCAAGCAGCGGCTGCTATGGATGAGGTGGAACAGATTGTGCGCCAAGAAGGGTTGGAAGTAGTGGGTTGGCGCAACCCACCCATAGCTCCGGAGCCAGTGGGTCCCACTGCGTTAGCCGCTATGCCCACCTTCCGTCAATTGATGGTGGCGGATCCTGCTGGACAGCTCAGCGGGATCAACTTGGACCGCCGGGCCTACCGGGTAGTTAAACGGGCATTGCACGAGGCTAACACCCATTTTGCTTCGCTGAGTGCCCGGACTTTGGTCTATAAAGGCATGTTGACCACCTCCCAAATGATGACCTTCTTCCCAGACATCCAAGAACCGGACTATGAAAGCGCCATCGCCCTGGTGCACTCGCGTTTTTCGACCAACACTTTCCCTTCCTGGCCCTTGGCCCAGCCCTTCTCCATGATGGCTCACAACGGTGAGATCAACACCGTGCGTGGTAACCGCAACTGGCTCTCCGCCCGGGAAAGCCAAATGCATTCCGATCAGCTGGGGCCCATTGCACCGCTCACTCCTATCTGCTCACCAGGTGAATCCGATTCGGCTTCCTTCAACTCGGCTTTAGAGTTGATCCACTTGGCGGGGCGCTCGCTGGCTCAAGGGGTCTTGATGATGATCCCGCAAGCTTGGGAAAACAACCAGGACATGGACCCAAAGGTGCGAGAGTTTTACCAATTCCAAGACACCGTAACTGAAGCGTGGGACGGTCCTGCTGCCATAGCGTTTACCGACGGTACCGTGATTGGCGCCACCCTAGACCGCAACGGACTACGTCCTGGCCGCTACTGGGTGACAGATGACGGCTTAGTAGTGATGGCTTCTGAAGCCGGCGTATTAGATGTGCCCCAAAGCAAAGTGGTCCGCAAAGGCCGGCTAGAGCCGGGGCGGATTTTCCTGGTAGACACGTCTCAAGGGCGGATCATAGAAAACCACGAGGTTAAAGCCCAATTGGCGGCCCAAGCCCCCTACGGTGAATGGGTCCGGGAACAGGCCATCTACTTAGATGACCTGCCACCTCGGGAACACATTGAC
>JAISMT010000038.1 GCA_031276585.1 Bifidobacteriaceae bacterium | reverse complement strand
AACCGAGCCGGTTCCCCACAGATGCTTCTACTAAAGCCCGGTACAGTGCGGGTAGCTCGTAGTCAGCCGCCAACGCGGCCTGTGGCAACAGGGAAGTCTCCTGCATTCCAGGCGCCACGTTGACTTCAAGGAAATAAGGTTCACCGGAGGAGTTCACAATTAGGTCAGTGCGGGAAATCCGCGTGAGACCCAAAGTACGGTGTGCCGTCAAAGCTAGTTCAACGGCCGCCGCCGCTACCGGTTCTGCCACTCGAGCTGGTGTGAAGAACTCAGTGCGGCCGGGGTTGTAGCGGGCATCATAGTCGTAGGGGCCTTCGGTTTCTATTTCTACGGCCGGCAAAGCTATGGGGCCTTCACCCAGGTCTATTACCGAGACCGCCAATTCGGTACCAACCACTGCCTGTTCAATCAGCGCAGTATCTCCGTATGCAAAGCAGTCCATCATGGCTTGGGGTAGTTCTTCGGGGCTGGACACTTGGGTGACCCCCAAGGCAGACCCCCCATGCAAGGGCTTCACTACTAGGGATTCCCCAAGGGCACCTATGGTCAGGTCCAGTAGAGCAGAAGCCCCTAACTCTCGGAACAATGACTGCGGGAAAGTCACATACTCCGGGGTCACAGCCCCTGCCCGCCGCATCAGGGTTTTGGCCACCGCTTTGTTCCAAACCACTCGGGACGCTCGCGGATCCGAACCCAAATAGGGCATACCCAATAGTTCCAACACTTCCCGCACCGAACCGTCTTCACCTTGGGCGCCATGCAACAACGGCCAAACCAAATCCACCTCGGCGCCAGCTAATAGGGGCAGCAACCTGGTATCTAGGTCAGTTTCCACCACCTCGCAGCCAGCTTCACGTAACGCTTCAGCTACGCGGCGGCCGGAACGTAGAGAAACGTCACGCTCGTGGCTCAAACCCCCAGCTAACACCAATACTTTGGTCATGGTCATGTTCCTCTCTGGTTCAGGCCAGGTCCGGTGCCGGGTTCAAAACGTCATCCCGCCCCGGCTCGTCACCATGCGGGCCAAACAACTGCACTAACTCGATCTCTTTTGCTAGTACTCCAGACAGCCGCCGTACACCTTCACGGATGCGTTCCGGAGTGGGGTAACAAAAGGAAAGCCGCATTTGGCGGCTACCTTGACCGTCCGCGTAGAAGGCCACCCCGGACACATAGGCCACTAACTCGGTGGTGGCTCTAGGCAGCATGGTTTTGGTATTGATCCCTTCTGGCACCGTAACCCAAGTGTAAAAACCACCTTCCGGTACGGTCCAGGTGCATTCCGGCATGTGTTCCGCCAAAGCAGAAAGCATGGTTTGGCAGCGTTCTTTATAGACCAAACGGTAAGCGTCCACTTGAGCTAACCAGTCACAGTTTTCGAGGTAGGCCGCTATAGAAAGCTGGGAGGCTTGAGCGGGGCACAAAATGGAAGCCTCGCTAGCTAACACTAGTTTTTCCCGCACCGCGTGGGGTGCCACGGCCCAACCAGTCCGGTATCCAGGAGCAAAAGTTTTGGAGAAAGAGCCCAGATAAACTACCCCGTCCTGATCTAACGAGCGGATGGCCGGAGTCACCTGCCCCTCAAAACCCAGCATTCCGTACGGGTTGTCTTCCACCACTAAAATCCCTTCCCGCCGGCAAATATCCAGTACTTCAGCCCGCCTTGGCAGTGTCAATGTGACACCAGCCGGGTTATGGAAAGTGGGTACGGTGTAGAGGAACTTAATGCGGCGCCCTTCCGCTTTTAAACGCCCGATGGCGTCGGCTAACGCCTCGGGCACTAACCCAGCTTGGTCCATTTCCACGTGTTCAACCCACGCTTGGTAGGACTTGAAAACAGAAAGGGCCCCCACATAACTGGGGGATTCCGCCAACACCACATCACCCGGATCCACAAAAATTCGGGTTACCAGGTCCAAAGCTTGCTGTGAACCGGTGGTAACCACCACGTCATCGGGATGAGCTTGGATTCCTTCTTGAGCCATCACCTCAGTGATCTGGCTACGCAATTGTGGCAAACCTTGACCGTTGCCGTATTGAAGAGCCACCGTACCTTCGGTAGCAATCAGGTCAGCCGTCACTTTGGCAATGATGTCCATAGGCAGAGCATCTAAGAACGGCATACCGCCGGCCAGGGATACCACCTCGGGCCGGTTGGCTACTGAGAACAGTGCCCGGGTTTCGGAGACCCTTAAACCGTGGGTTCGGTCAGCGTAGGCGCCAAACCACGGGTCTAGGCGCGTACCGCCCCCAGAATTAGCGGACATAGTGGTCTCCTCGTGTCAAAAGATTTAAGCAGTGAACTCCACCAATTCGGCGGACAGCAGTGGCTTGGGTTTAGCCCCCACAATGCTCTTAACTAGTTCACCGTTGCGGTAGACGTTGAGCGTGGGGATAGACACAATTCCGTAAGCCTGTGCCGTGAGTGGGTTCTCATCAGTGTTGATGGCTACGAACTTCATTTTTTCGCTGTTCTCGGCAGCCAACTGTTCCACTATTGGGGTCAGTTGACGGCAGGGACCACACCAGGGAGCCCAAAAGTCCACCAAGACCGGTTTGGTGGACTTCAGCACTTCCTGTTCAAATGTGGCATCGGTAACGGCGGGTAGAGCACTCATGTGGTCTCCTTCAGATTGTTTCAGGTTGTTCTTAGTTCGATGGAGCTAAACCGTAGCAGCCGCCAGTGCGGAATCAGCGGCTAAGCCCTCTAAATACTCTTGCGCATCCAAGGCAGCTTGAGCACCAGTACCAGCGGCAGTAATAGCCTGCCGGTAAGTTCGGTCCACCACATCACCGCAAGCAAAGACCCCCGGTATGGAGGTAGCTTGTTGGCGGGCGGCCACCGGCTCGTCGGGAGCAGAAGGGCCGTGGACAATCACGTAACCATCAGCATCCAACGCTAGCTGCCCTTGAAACAACTGCGAGTTTGGTGAATGCCCAATGGCCACAAACACCCCAGAAGCTTCCAACTGACGTAACTCGCCACTCCGGACATCCCGCAACTGCACGCCCTCTACCGCGGTTTCACCTCGAATCTGGTCCACCACGCTATGCCAAACGAATTCGATCTGCGGATGGGACAAAGCCCGTTCCGCCATGATCCTAGAAGCCCGCAACTCCCCCCTACGGTGCACCACAATGACTTTGGAGGCAAACTTGGTCAAAAAAACGGCCTCCTCCATAGCTGAATCACCACCGCCCACTACCACCACTTTCTGGTCTCTAAAGAAGAACCCATCACAGGTGGCGCAATAACTCACTCCGTGTCCGGCCAGGCGTTTTTCCGAATCCAGCCCCAGTTCACGGTAAGTTGCGCCGGTAGCAGCTATGACTGCTGCGGTTTCATGAGTCTCGCCACTCAAAGTATTAATCTGTTTAACCGGGCCTGAAAGTGCAACTTCTACCACGTCATCGAACACCACCCGGGCTCCGAACCGCCGGGCTTGGGCCTCCAACCGTTCCATCAGCTCCGGCCCCATAATTCCCTCCGGGAAACCAGGGAAGTTCTCTACCTCCGTGGTGTTGACCAAGTTGCCACCAGCTGTCACTGAACCAGCCAACACCAACGGCTCATAACCAGCCCGGGCCGCATAAATGGCGGCGGTATAGCCTGCCGGGCCCGAACCGACAATCACAACCTGTTCCACAAATTCCTCCTCCAATTGGACCGCCACCATCACCGCCTAGACCTTGAAGGTCTAGGCGGACAGACTAATGCCTCTTAGTGCGCACCTTTGACGTTTAGCTAGGGACCGTAGGTGTTAACCACATCCCGGCCTTGCTGACCTGGACAGCGCCTAACGCTGCCCTAAGGAAACGCGGCCGGAGCTCGCCTGCTTCCTACCGTATTTGAGCTGCTCAGCTTTTTGAGCTGATTATGTCAACCTGGCCAAAGCGTAGCTAATCAGCGTGTTCCTAGGAATCCGCCGCAAAATCCGGATTCCTAGGAATCAAGCAGTGTTTGCCTTCCGTGTTTCCTTAGGTCAGCGCCTTGCGCTAACCACGTCAGCACGGGGCGCGAAGCGTGCTTAAACAGCACGCTCCCAGCAGGCACCGCGAAAGCTTCTCCCGTTGGTCGAATCTTTTGCGAGGACCCCTAGTAACCCACCCCGCAAAATCTCTTCGCTGCGCTCAAATCTTTTGCGGGAGCCCCGGGTTAAGAAAAGGTCGGTTCAAGTGCCAACGTTTCTGCCCCCTGGTTGTCTCTAGGACCTAAGTCTAGAACACCCCGCAAAATCTTCTCCCCGACAACCCCCGTCTGCAGTTGAATACCTCGCGAAGCCCCCCTGCAGTTCACTCCCAATGAGGAAAATTCGATTCCAGTGCCAGGGTTTGGTGCACCGAGTAACCCAGATCAAGACTCAGGATTCCCGCCTTATTCAAGATCACGATGCCGACCAATACGCAGACCGCCACTATCACCGCGAATACCACCACTGAAAGCCAACCCCGGGGCTCTGCTGTCCGCTTTGGTTCTACAGGTAGATCTTCAAACACGTTTTCAAAGGCGGGAGCCGTGGTGTCAAAGATCTCTTCGTGGTCCTCCGGCTCAGCTGGGGTCGGTACTTCTTCTACGGGAACATCCTCCGAGGGCGCTGGTTCCGTTGACTCAGGCTGGGCGGCTTTTTGCGGCCGTTCTGGTTCTATTGGGGCGGGCAGGCTCGGGGATGGTGCCGTTGAATCTGCCGTCCCAGCGGCGGGGGGTGTGGGACGGGTAGGGGGACGGCTTGGAGCAAGGTTGGAACCCGCTGGGGAATCTTCGCTGTTAGCACCGGCACTATCTAACGGTTCTAGTACCAAAGTGCTATCGGGGTCACTGGGGTCTAAAGACCCGGAACGGGTGGGCGGAGACTCCTCGACGGAAGCTGCCTCCCCTTCGGTTTCCACCTCCGGTTGCTTTTCTTGATTCGAAGCCGATTCTGCGCTTGGCTCCGCGGGGGTAGGTAGAGCTGCTTCCGGACTACTACCTATACCTAAACCGGCAGGTGAAGCTAGGAAACCCGCTAGGTCCTCCGGCAAGGGGGGGAGGTCTAACTCAGGAACCTCCGGCATAGCGGGTAGGTCAATGCTGGCCAAATGCTGCATCCGCTCCAACAGTTCGGTTTGCTCTGTGGTGGGGATGGGCTCGGTGGTCGGATTAGTTTCGGCCGGCTCAGCTGGTGCCGTAGGACGCCAGGAGGAACGCGAAACCGGGGTTGCTGACGGGGCTACTGGCGCCGGGGAAGCGGGCACCGCGGCTTCCACCTGAGCGCTAGGAACCGGCGGGATCCTCCGCCTAGCTTCCCTTACCGCCTCGGTTTTACGCTGCGAAGGAGTCAAGTCGTAGCCCAAGGGGGCCAAAATGGCTTCGATGGCAGCCAACTTATCTTGGATCTCGGCGTCCTCGGCCAAAGCTGCCACGTCGGCATCGGACGGACCTGTGGCCGCTACGCCCCTAGCTAAGCTGGACCTTTTCAGCGGTACGGGCGGCGCAACCGGCTCTACCGGACTGGATGGATTCCCGGCGCTCGGCAAACCGGTTTCCGAATCTAACGGGGTTTCAGGCTCGCTGGCCCGTCCCTGGTCTTCTGTTTCTGTCTCAGGCTCAGGTGACGTTAACGCGTGAGAAACGGGGCCACGCACGGAAACCGAATGCCGCAACGTGATGTTTACCGGAGGCCACACCCCTAAATGGGACACCACCTGAGCGGCGGATTGCGGACCACCACCCCCTTCCAACGCCACCGCACAAAGCGTGTTCAGGTCTCCGGGGACTGCTGAAACCAGTTCTATAGGGGCTACCGGGTTACCGTCCCAGAGCGGAGGCAACGGCATAACACTGGGAGCCTGACCGGGCCAACGTGCGGTCAGAGCCGCATAAAGCACCGAAATCAAGGCCTTAGCGTCAACTGCGTCCGAGGCTACCGGATCTAAATCCGCGATT
>JAISMT010000011.1 GCA_031276585.1 Bifidobacteriaceae bacterium | reverse complement strand
AACTATGGTGGTATTGGTGGGGTGATTGGCCATGAGATTGGGCACGGTTTTGATGACCAGGGCTCCAAGTACGATGGCGCGGGGCGGCTAGTGGATTGGTGGACGGAAGCGGACCGTTCCGCTTTTGAGGCCCGCACTAAAGCTCTGATTGCCCAATACGATGCGTTTGCTCTGGATCTACCGGGCGGGGCCCAGCACGTCAACGGCGCTTTGACCATCGGTGAAAACATTGGCGATCTAGGTGGGTTAGCTATCGCTTGGAAGGCTTACCAGATTGCGCTGGAACGCAGCGGCGAAGCTGAAGGCCCGGTGCTGGATGGTATGAACGCCGCGCAGCGGTTCTTCTACGGTTGGGCCCAGTGTTGGCGGCAAAAATCACGGCCCCAGCAAGAAGAAATGTTGCTGGCCGTAGATCCACACTCGCCGCCGCAGTTCCGATGCAACGGCGTGGTCTCCAACCTGGATCTGTTTTACGAGACTTTTGCTGTAGCTCCTGGTGATGCGCTCTATTTACCGCCCGAGCAGCGGGTTGTTATTTGGTAGCCGTCTAAAAATTCGGAGGCGGCTTTTCAGATCCATAAAGCGGGATCTTCCAGCAGACCTTGGCTTTTGGCTGGTACCCGGCGGGCTTTGCCTGGTACGCCCACCACTACGCCGCCCGGTGGAACATCATGTACCACCACTGAATTAGCACCAATCCGGGCGTCATCGCCCACCTGGATGGGGCCTAAAACTTTAGCCCCAGAACCAATGGTGACCCCATTGCCCACGGTGGGGTGTCTCTTACCTTTCGCCATGGACCGCCCCCCCAAGGTGACGCCGTGGAACAGCAGCACGTCATCGCCCACCACGGCGGTTTCCCCAATCACTACCCCCATACCGTGGTCAATAAACAACCGACGCCCCAACTGAGCCCCCGGGTGGATCTCAATGCCGGTCAAGAAACGCGCCAACTGGGAAAGCAACCGGGCCGGTAACTTGAGTGAAGTTTCCCGCCACAACCGGTGAGTTAACCGGTGCACCCACAAGGCGTGCACCCCGGGGTAAGCCAACGCCACCTCAATTTTGGTGCGCGCTGCCGGGTCCAAACGTTGAGCGGTAGCGAGATCTTCCCGCAGTAAAGCCCCAAAACGGCGGGCGCCTGAAAGCGTAAATGGGAGTGGTGCGGTCATAGTTCAGTCCATCAGATCGGCGTAGAGCACAGTAGAAAGGTAACGTTCACCGAAGTCAGGAATGATGGCGACCACCGTTTGGTGGGCTGCTTCCGGGCGGGCGGCATATTCCAACGCACCCGCTAGAGCAGCGCCGGAAGATATACCCACCAGCAATCCTTCTTCAGTGGCAGCAGCGCGAGCAGTAGCCAGAGCGTCATCAGAGGAAACCAGGATCACCTCGTCATAGATGGCGGTGTCCAACACCGCAGGTACAAAATTAGCGCCGATGCCCTGAATTTTATGGGGCCCAGTTTTACCTTGGGATAGCAACGGGGATTCGGCTGGTTCCACCGCAATCACTTTGGCGGCGGGTTTACGGGCTTTGATTACTTGACCCACGCCAGTAATAGTGCCGCCCGTACCCACTCCACCCACTATTACGTCTACCGCACCATCGGTGTCGGCCCAAATTTCTTGGGCGGTGGTGCGGCGGTGGGCTTCCGGGTTAGCTTGGTTAGCGAATTGACGGGCCAATATAGCTCCGGGGCGTTGCGCGGCAATTTTTTCAGCAGCGGCTACGGCTCCCGCCATCCCTTCGGCTACGGGGGTTAGCACCAGTTCGGCGCCAAAGGCCCGCAACAATGCTCGCCGCTCTTTGGACATGGACTCTGGCATGGTCAACACCACGTGATAGCCCCGGGCTGCTCCCACAAAAGCCAACGCTATGCCCGTGTTGCCGCTGGTGCCTTCCACAATAGTGCCGCCCGCTTTGAGGGCCCCCGCCCGTTCCGCGGCTTCCACTATGGAAACCCCTACCCGATCTTTAACGCTCCCCGCTGGGTTATAAAACTCTAGTTTGGCTAAAAGTTGGGCACCGGGAGCCAAAGTGCGTCCCAACCGGTTAATCCGGACCAGGGGAGTGTGGCCGGTAATCTGCGAAGCATCAGCATAGATGCGGGACATGTGCTAACTCCTTAACGTGATGTTGGGGGTGGCGGTAACCCAGGAAGCCGGGTTTGGCCGAGGTGGTTTCTGGAGGACTGGTGCCAGCACCGGCGAAAGGAAGAGCCAGGCAGCCAAACAGTTCAACAACAACAGCCGTGCAAGCGGAAACCAGTGAGGTATTGGCTCATGGGTCTCCTCCAACTGACGGCTAGACGCGCCGCCAAAGCATTGGCCGAGCACGCTTTCTGGGCCAGCTTAGACCAGGGTTACTACCCAGAGCCAATCATCTGTCTTTTCTGCCAGAAAACAGAGGGGTTAGACCTATTTAGTTCGGTAAATCCGGGACACCTCCGGTAGTAGGATGCTTGGCCGCGTCATTAGAGTCAGAATAGGACGGATGATGCTGCGGGGGGAGGAGCATAAAGTGAGGAAACGGTCCAAATCGGTCCAGGTGCCTTGGCCGGCGCCTACTGCGGTGGTAGCCGGCATACTGGGTATTGGTTTAGTCCTTTTTGGCTTCATGTTGCCTCACCGCTCGGTGAAGGCCTCTGATCCGGTCACTGTGACTGTGACCAGTACTCCACCGGTGGAGGTAGCCAAAGACGCTCCGCCGAGCCCTCCGCCTCCACCCCGGAAAGTGGACTGCACTCAAGTGCCGTGTGTGGCTTTGACTTTTGATGATGGTCCATCCGCTCACACGGCCGCATTGTTGGATGGTTTAGCACAGTTGCAGGTCAAAGCTACCTTTTTTGTGATGGGGCAGAACGTCAAAGCGCGGCCCGCAGACGTAAGGCGAGCGGTAGAGGAAGGGCACGCCATCGGCGGGCATTCCTGGAACCACACCGACATGAAACGGCAAACCCCTCAGGCGGCCTGCGCTGACGCGGACCGTACCGCACAGGCCATTCAAGAGGCCAGCGGAGTGCAAACCATTCTGGTACGCCCTCCATACGGTAGTTGGAACCAATCAATCCTGGCCGCTTGCCAAGGTAAAACCTTCATTTTGTGGGATGTGGACACCCTGGATTGGTCCACCCATGATGGCGCCAAGATCACGGCCCACGCTTTGAACGACTCCAAACCAGGTTCCATTTTGCTGATGCATGACACAGTGCCGGAGTCAATCGCAGCTTTACCTCAGATTGTGGCCGGGCTGAAAGCCAAAGGGTTTGAGTTGGTTACCGTGCCGGAGTTATTCAACACGGAGATCGCTCCCGGGCAAGGCATCTATAACGGGCCTAAAAATCCGGTGGTTACCCAGGATTCCTAGCGCTGGTCCGCCAATCTCTTCGCTGCGCTCGATTCCTTTGGGAAGGTCCGAGTAAGAAAAACTTAGGCGCAAACGTCAAAGCTTCGTAACCCCAAATGCCCTGACCTAAACAGTGTTTGTCTTCTGTGCTTCTTCGGTCCAGTGTTTCAGTCTGTCCCCGGTAGTCCTGGTCTTGGGTGGGGCGGCGGCCATTACGGTTGATTGCCGCCGCCCGTTACTACTTTGAGTACCAATCTTGAGTACCTATCCGGTTTTGATGCGCTCTTCCACCTCGGGGGCCGTGACCGGGAAGCCAGCAAACCGGAGCAGCCGGATCAACGGAGTGGGGCCCATCAGAGCTTGCGTGGTGGGATCATCCAGCAAATTGGCAAAAGCCGTACCCACTAGTTTGCTACGCAACCAAGGGCCGTGGGTGGAGTCCGCTAACCATTCATTAGCGGAGGTGTCCCAACCCACTGGGTCCACCACGGGCTGGCCAGCCAAGTGCACCTCAGCGGTTTGACGGACATCACGGGAAGAAGCCGCGAAACGGATCTGATACGCGCCGCCCTCCACTAGCCAACCGTTGCGGGCAGTGTCCCAAAAAGCGAAAGCCCTGCTGTCTAACTGCCAGCGCAGTTGGCGTGACTCGCCCGACTGGAGTTCCACGGACCCAAAAGCGCGCAACTCTTGTTCCGGCCGCAACACAGCGCTGGTGGAAGTCCGGTGCACGTACACTTGCACCACTTCGCGCCCTGTCACGGGACCGCTGTTACGCACCGTGACAAAGGCTTCCACCTGCGGTTGCGGCCCATCGGCGGTCACTTGGACACCGGCATCCGAATACTCAAAAGTGGTGTAGCTCAAACCATGTCCAAAGGGATAAGCCACCTCAGCACGCCGTGAGTCATACCAGCGGTAGCCCACCAGCAGGCCTTCCCCGTAGCGGACCTGGCCTCGTTCACCCGGAAAGTTTCCAAAGGAAGGGTTGTCTTCTAAGCGCAGCGGAATGGTTTCAGCTAGCTTCCCCGAAGGGTTAGCCCGGCCAAACAGCAGTTTGGCGGTGGCCCGCCCCCCGGCTTGGCCCAACAGCCAGCCTTCCAAAATGGCTGAAGCTTGGTGGGTCCAAGACGCAACTTCTACTACGCCTCCGTTGGAAAGCACCACCACAGTATTGGGGTTCACGGCGGCTACTTGGGCGAGCAGCTCTAGTTGAGCGGCCGGTAGGGACATGTTTTCGCGGTCATAACCTTCGGATTCATGGGCGGGTTCCAAACCTAAGAACACCACCGCTACCGCTGAACGTTGGGCTACTGCCACTGCTTGCGCCGCTAATTCGGGGTCCAGATTAGGTGCACCTACCTCGAACCCAGGCGCATATTCCACCTCGCGCCGTCCCTTCACCAACTGGCGTATCTCCTCTAGAGCGTTGGTCAATTCGGTGGGGTTCACCGCCGAGGAACCAGCGCCTTGATAGCGGGGCTGTGCCGCGAACTGGCCAATTACCGCCACGGGACCTCCAGCCACCGGGTCTAGCGGAAGCAAACCCTGGTTTTTCAACAGCACCGCAGCTTGGATGGCCGCCCGTTCGGCGAGGACCAGGTGGTCGGAGGTGGGATTTGCTGCCGTGTCGGTGCCCGATGCCGTGCCGGTGGCGGCGGCAGCGGCTACAGCGCTTGGTTCCGTTACGACGCCTGTTTCCGCTGCGGCATCGGGAGTGGCGGCAGCGGCATCGGCTGCGGAAGCGGCGGCGTTAGAGTCCGGCAACCGGCCTACCCGGTCTACCAAAGTAAACAACCGGTAGGCGGTTTGGTTCAGGTCTTCTAACGCCACTTCCTTCCGTTCCAACGCGGCCAGCACTTCGCGGCCGCCGCAACCCGAGGAGCTGGGCATCTCCAGGTCCAAGCCAGCGTGGAGATCACCAGGCCGCTGGTGGGTGGCGCCCCAATCGGAGACCACCACGCCATCGAACCCCCATTCGCCGCGCAACAGATCAGTGAGCAGCCACCGCGAGGAGGGCGCATAGGTGCCGTTAATCCGGTTGTAGGAGCACATCACCATCCACGGCTGGGCCGCTTTAACGGCCAACTCGAAACCCGTTAAATAGATTTCCCGCAGGGTACGTTGGTCTACCTCAGCGGAGATACGCATGCGTTCGGTTTCTTGGTTGTTGACCGCAAAATGTTTGAGACAAGCGCCCACACCTTGACTCTGGATGCCCCGCACCATGGCGGCTGCCAGATGGCCTGAGAGCAACGGATCTTCCGAGAAATACTCAAAGTTGCGGCCACATAAGGGAGAACGTTTGATGTTCAATCCCGGCCCTAACACTACGGCGACATCCAGGGCCACCGCCTCGGCGCCTAAAGCTTGCCCCACCTGTTCCACCAGGGTCTCATTCCAAGAGGAAGCCAACCCGGCGGCGGGCGGGAAACAAGTGGCGGGAACGGAAGCGTTCAGACCCAGGTGATCGGCTGCTCCGGCTTGTTTGCGTAAACCGTGAGGGCCGTCAGTAAGCATGAGAGCTGGAATGCCGAGGCGTTCAATACCCTGGGTGTGCCAGAAATCGCTGCCATCTAGTAGGGAAGCTTTTTCCGGGGTGGTGAGTTGGTTCACCAGGTGTTGAATCCGGTCCATGACTACCGGGCTCCTCGAATAAACATGGTGGTGGCGGCACCAATAATGGCGAACACGGCTGCAATTAGGAACAGTGAAGCGTAGTTCTCGGGGGCGGTAGTGGTGGCGCCGATGGCCAAGAAAGCCGGGGCGATGGCCGGTGCCAGGGATTGTGGCAGCGCGTTAGCAATGTTGAATACACCCATGTTTTTGGCCGCCTCGGTTTCCGCTTGAGGTAACACATCGGTCACCAAGGCCAGGTCTACTGCCAGGTAAGCGCCAAAGCCTAAGCCCCAGAAAACAACGGCCACATAGAGCAGCTCGGGGCTCTGTGCGAAAGCGAAGATGGTCAACCCCACACCGGCTAGCACTGAAGCCACAATCACAAAGATTTTGCGCCGCCCGGTTTTATCTGAGATGGCTCCACCTAACGAGGCGGCTAAGGTCAAAGCGATTACTTGGACCACCATCAGTTTGAGTTGCCATTCCAGGGCATCGGTTTGGTTGAAGTCAAAGCGGGATTGGAGGAAGTAGACCTGGTAGCCGTTATAGGAGGCAAAAGCTAGGAAGATAAAGAAGCGCCCCAACCAAGCCCAAGTGAAGTCGGCATTAGCGCGGGAAAACACCCAGAAACTTTTGATGAATTTGCCCAAGTGGAACGGTGGGCACTGGCTGGGGGGCAGTTGGCGGTCTTTGAGGACAAAAGCCAGCAGCAACACACCCACCACACCAATGGCGGCGGGCACAATGATCATCAATGAGGTGGGTAGCTTGGCAGCAGAGAACCAGGCGGCCAGCCCGATGCCGACCAGTGGGGCTACGTTTTGAGCGGTACCCAACCAGCCAGAAACTTTGGCCCGCATCTTTTCCGCAATTTGGTCCGGCAAGATGGCTTGAAGGGCAGCCTGAGCACCATTGAAGCTGCCTTGGGCTATAGCCCAGCCCACTATTACCTGCCACAGCTGGGTTCCTAGGGCTATGAGCACCAGGCCCACGGCTCCACCTAGTACGCCCCAAATGAGCCAGGGGCGGCGCATACCCATTTTGGAGGTGGTGCGGTCTGAGAGTGCACCAGCAATGGGGTTGGCCACGAAGGCGAAGAAGGCGCCCACTCCCATCACTAGGGAGAGGGCAGCGACCCGACCATCTGCGTCTACTAGATCCCCAACCTTGACGGCCAAAGTGGACATGATGGGGGTGAGTAGAGCCACATACATGGCGAGGTAAGCCACCACGTAGGCAATGGCTAAGCCCAGGCCGGAGTTTCCGTAATTTCCGGAGTTTCCAGAGCTTCCGGGGTCCGGTATGGTGCGCCCGGTAGGGGGTTGGGACTGGTTTTGGTGCTGGCTTTGAGAGTGCCGCGGGGGGTTCGGCTGATCGGTCACTTGGTCCTCCTTGACGAAAGTGCGAATTATTTTGCCGGTTGGCAAATTTGCCAACCGGCAATATTCTGCTGCCCCGGGGTAGAATTGTCAACGGTTTTATGCGAATACAGCCCAATACGAGGTGCAGGTAGGAGGCGAGAACGGATGGCAACAGCAACCCCGGCCCCTTTAATGCGGGGCAAGCAGGGTTTTTCCGAAGGCGACGCCTTTTCTTCCGAACCGGTTAGGCAGGCGGCTTCTAAACAGAGTGACTCGTCTTCTCCTACGCGCGGTGATGTCAAACGTCACCAAATAATTGACGCCGCCACCGACGTGTTTAGCCAGCAGGGTTACCGGGCGGCATCGTTGCGGGAGATCGCGGCTCGGGTGGGGACTTCCCACCAAGGCCTGGCCTACCACTTCGCTTCCAAAGAAGCGTTGCTGCTAGCGGTCCTAGAACGGCGCGACCAACTTGATGTGGAAGCGTTCGGCATAGTCCGGGGCCAAGGGTTAGAGGCGCTACGAGGCCTAATTGGGTTGCAAGCCAAAAACGTGCGCCACCGGCGCATAGTGGAACTGTTCACTCAACTTTCGGCCGAATCCACACAAGAGGACCACCCCGCCCACCAGTTTTTCCAAGAGCGCTACCAGCGGGTTTTAGGGGAAGTGGAGTGCGCTTACCAAGCGGCTCAAACCGCCGGTTACCTGCGTCCGGGTACCGAACCCGCCGCAGCGGCCGCCACCCTGGTGGCCGTAATGGACGGACTCCAAATTCAATGGCTGCTGGGCCGGCTGGCGGACCCAGTAGCGGCACTACGGACCCACATCGCGGCCCAGCTCACTGATTCGGCTGAACTCTGAAGTTCCACCCCAACGGCTGTGCGCGGCATCGGGCTGAGTCGGTAGCCGCCGTAAAGACTGGCCCCGGGGTCGGGCTGAGTTCTTAGCCAAAATCACCCAGAAAACGACTGTTCTGTAGGCGTGTGGGCTGAACTGGCCAACTAACGCATCCCACTCGTTTCCTGGTCAGTTTTGTCTTGTTTAGCCCATCTATCGGCGGATTATCCGCACGTAGGTGGGATTGTTTGAAGTGGAAGTCGACTTACCTGCGGATTATCCGCACGTAGGTTGGGTTTGGGGTGTTGTTCTGGTCAGTTTTGTCTTGTTTACTCCATCTACCGGCGGATTATCCGCATGTAGGTTGGGTTTGGGGTGTTGTTCTGGTCAGTTTTGTCTTGTTTAGCCCATCTACCTGCGGGTCATCCGCACGTAGGTGGGATTGTTTGAACTGGAAGTCGACTTACCGGCGGGTCATCCGCGCGTAGGTGGG